>JAITCM010000002.1 GCA_031283085.1 Chitinispirillales bacterium
ATGGCGGAGAATCTAAATATAAAAACGGATGGGTCTTGGTGCTACGATAACAGGGAATCTAATTGTGATAAATACGGTCGGTTATATAATTGGAACGCGGCAATGAGGGCTTGTCCATCGGGTTGGCATCTTCCTGCTCGTCAGGAGTGGAATGATTTGGTGAAAGCGGCTGGCGGTAATAAAGCCGGCAAGGCATTGAAATCATCAAGCGGTTGGAGTAGAGGCGGTAATGGGGCGGATACGTACGGCTTTTCGGCTCTGCCGGGCGGCCTACGCGGCTACTCCGTTGGCAGTTTCGGCGATGCCGGCGACTACGGCATCTGGTGGACGGCTTCGGCGAACGGGAGCGGCTTCGCGTATTACCGGATCATGTACTACAACTACGACGACGTGGGCGAGAACTACGACGACAAGGACTACGGCTTTTCGGTGCGTTGTGTTCTGGACTGAAGCGGGGTTCAGACAATGCCGGCTCACTGTCTCAAACCGTCTCCTATACAATCTCAAAATAATTCCCGCCCTGCTTCTTGCACTTCTTCTTCAACTGCGCGATTGCTTTGGAGAACGCGCTTATGTGCAGGCTTCCGGTCGACTTGTTTGATATTCCGGCTATCGAGAGGCTTGCGATGGGGAAGCTGTCGACTACGCCGTGCCTGTTTGTGGAGATGATGAAGCCGTTTTCCAGGTCGACGTCGCGGTAGAAGGAGTTTATGCCGGCGGCGAATCTCCGGATTATCTCGCGGCAAACCTCAGAGCCGTCGTGGTAGTCGCATATCACGATGAAGTCGTCGCCGCCTATGTGGCCCACGAACTCCCCGTTTGAGGCGCCGGCCCTTATGACGTCGGCCACGAATTTTAGTATCAGGTCGCCGTTCTCGAATCCGTAGGCGTCGTTGTAGGCCTTAAAGTTATCGATGTCGATGTATATGATGCAGTAGGGTTCCTGCCCGAATATACGCTTCGTGATTTCTCCCTCTATTATTAAATTACCGGGGAGCTTTGTGAGCGGGTTGGCGCTGATGGCGGCCTCCACCTCTATCTTGGAGTAGGCGTCGAGCAGGTCTTTTATTGTCACCACGCCGTAGTACCCCTCCTCGTCAACCACTACTATCGGGTTGTAGAGGCTCTCCTGGGGCCTCTGCATGGCGAGTTTGGTCACGTAGTCTATGGGCATACGGCAGTCCACCTTCAGAAAGTCGTTGTTCACGACCTCGCCGATGCTCTTCTTCGAGTTGAGCCAAAAACCGTACCTGCCGCCGAGGAGTTCGTTTACCATGGAGCGGGTCATGAAACCCAACGGGGCGCTGCCGTCCACCACGGTGAATTCCGTGATGGCCTTGTCGCGGTTCAAAGCGTCGTATATCGTCTCTACGCTCTTGTCCGGCGAAAAGATGTCGCCGGGTTTGGCGAGGCTGCCGATGGCCGGGAACAGCGATACCCGCACGCCGTCGCTGTACTGCTTCCCCGACGGGCTCTTTTCGCTCTCCTTGCGGCGCGGCTTAACATCTACAGTTGGAGCCTCCGCGTCTTCTCCGGCGATACCTGCCTCGCGGTCAATCTCTTCCGCGTCGTACTCCACAGAATTGAGCAGTTCCTCTATTTCCCTGTGCCCGACAAACTGCGTCCTGCGGTGGCCGGCCGCCGTGGCGGTGGATTCATCTCCGGCAAACGATACGTCAAACTCCTCCGCCCCGACCAATATGTTTTCGGCGAAATCAAGCTCCGCGCTTAACATGGCGATGCTCCTTTTTGTGGTGTATGTTCCGCTAATCATATATGATAATAAGATACATCGGCAGTAAAAAAAGGATGGTAAAGCCATGTAAAATCATTGTAAAATGCGCGGGGGATGCTCAAAACCATCAAAAATATATGGGGCGGACGCCGCCGCCCGCCCCACTAATCCGCAAATACCGGATATTAAGAGGATAAATGCTCCTTACGACCCAACCGGCGCCGGCACAATGCTGACGCGCTTCCGGTCGCCCGCGCCGCGCGAGAACTGCACCGTCCCCGTTACCTTGGCGAACAGGGTGTCGTCCGAACCCCTGCCCACATTCGTCCCAGGATGAACCACCGTGCCCTTCTGGCGGATGATGATGCTGCCCGCCGGCACCAACTGGCCGCCGAACGCCTTCACTCCCAACCTCTGGGAGTTGCTGTCGCGCCCGTTGCGGCTGCTGCTTGCTCCCTTTTTATGCGCCATATCCGTAACTCCTTATTTTATTTGTTGATACGTAAAATTCGTCGATTAATATACACCGGACTGTTTAGCCGCCCGTTTCTTACAATGATGTCATTGCGAGCGAAGCGGAGCAATCCGTACGATAACACCCCACATCAATAATACAACAATATTGGACTGATACCGGCCTGTACCCGCGCTACGCGTTGATGGACACTATCTCAATCTGCGTGAACTTCTGCCTGTGCCCGTTCTTCCGCTTGTAGTCCTTCCGGCGCTTCTTCTTGATGACCAGCACCTTCTTGCCGGCGCCATGCTCCACGACCCTGGCGCTGACCGTGGCGCCGGCGACCGTCGGCGAGCCCACGCTGATGTTGCCGCTGTCGTCTGCCGTCAGTAACACCCTGTCTATGGTCAGGTTGCTGCCCGCCTCGGCGTCGCCGATGAGGGGCACGCGGATTTTCGTTCCGGGGACGGCCTTGAACTGGACGCCGCCCTGCTCGATGATTGAGTACATTTTTGCCTTCCTCTTAACTGAATTTGTTTTTAACGATTCCAAGTTACCGTAATCGACGGTTTTTCTAATATAATATATTGCGCGTGGAAAAGCAAATTTTTTTTGAAAATGATGCGGGCGTTGATTTTGCCTTGCCCAAACAAAGTCGCCCGCGCCGCCGCGCCATATATTATATTCAATAGTTGATGCGGTATTGGTGTTTGTATTAATCAAAGGCGGTAAATATTATGCTCGAAGTTCCCAAGTCCATAAGGACGCACATCGGTATTTTCGGCCGCGCCAATGTCGGCAAGTCGAGTTTTTTGAATTTGGTGGCCTCCCAGGACGTCGCCATAGTCTCACCGCATCCGGGCACTACGACCGACGTCGTCGAAAAGGTGATGGAGCTTCGGCCTGTAGGTCCTGTCGTGTTTCTCGACACCGCCGGCCTTGACGACGATTCGCGGCTGTCGGGCGACCGCGTCAAGCGCACCGCCGCGGTTTTCGGGAGGGCGGACGTGTTTGTAGTGCTGACGGAGGAGGGGCGCTGGGGGCCTTATGAGGAGCGGCTGCGCGGGGAGGCGCGGGCGTGCGGCGTGCCGCTCGTCGTGGTCGTCAACAAGGCGGACGAACGCCCGCTAAGCGACGGGTTCCGCGCGGAGCTGGAGGCGGTTACCCCCTACGTGATGGCGTGTTCCTGTGTTGACGGGGCCGGCAGGGAGGCCGTCGTCAACGCGTTTAAGGAACTTTTGGTCAAATGCTTGCCGGACGAGTCCGCCGGCCCGAAAACTATACTGAGTGACCTGATTCCCTCCGGCGGCCTTGCCGTTTTGGTGGTGCCGGTTGACACCGGGGCGCCTAAGGGACGGCTGATACTGCCGCAGGTACAGGTCATCAGGGACGTGCTTGACGGCGGCTCGGCGGCGCTGGCCGTAAGGGACAGCGAGTACGCGTTGACCCTCGCGGTGCTCGGCAAGAAGCCTGACATCGCGGTCTGCGATTCGCAGGCCATAGAAAGGGTGGCCGCCGAGACGCCGCCCGACATACAGCTCACGACGTTCTCCATCCTGTTCACGCGCTTCAAGGGCGACCTTGAGGAGGCGGCTCGCGGGGCGCAGGCTATCGGGAAGTTGAAAAGCGGGGACAAGGTGCTAATCGCGGAAGCCTGCACCCACCACGCCGGGGAGGACGACATCGGCCGCGTGAAAATCCCGCGGTGGCTTCGGGAACGCACGGGGCTTGATTTGCAAATTGATATTTGCAGCGGGCGCGACTACCCCGAAAACCTTGGGCAGTACGCGCTGATAATCCACTGCGGCGCCTGCATGCTTACAAGGCGCGAGATGCTGTCGCGATTGAGGGAGGCCACAGGCAAAAACGTGCCGATTACCAACTACGGCATGGCTATCTCGTATTTTCACGGTGTGCTTGACAGGGTGATGGAACCGTTTAGACGTTAAAATTATTAAAGGATTTGGCTTTTTTAAGTATCGGCTAATTCATAATGCGCGTTACGCTGGAACATAAAAAATGACATTTGAAGAATTTAAAAATACTTTGACCAACGCGGCAACTGAAGAGGTCGTTAAAGCCGCGTACGCGTCGTATTTCAAGATTAAATATGATACATCGTACCATCACGACCTTTACACGGAACAGGTGTTTTTCGAGTTTAAGGCGGACAAAAACTTAAAAAATCTAAAGGCGCTCGCCATGACCGATGAGAGCCAAAGGCGTTTTGAGGGGGAATTCTATACTCCGCTTAGGTTCGCAAAAAAGGCTATTCATTATTTTACGCGGGTTCTCGGTAAAAACTGGTATAAGACCGGAAAGTACAGGATTTGGGATATGGCCGCAGGAACCGGCAACCTTGAATATCACTTGCCGGCGGAGGCGTATAAGTATTTGTATATGTCCACGCTGCACGCGGACGAAGCCAATCACTTGAAAAAAGTTTTTCCGGACGCTACCTGTTTTCAATACGATTATTTGAATGACGATGTGGAGTATCTTTCCACACAGAAAGAAATACCGCTTTTCAAACCGAATTGGAAATTGCCGAAAAAGTTAAGGGATGAGTTGGCTAATCCGAACATAACTTGGATAGTCTATATCAATCCGCCGTTTGCAACGGCACAGGACGCTAAACGGAAAAAGTCAAAAACCGGCGTTAGCAAAACAAAAATTGACTTATTGATGGATAAGTCGGAGACCGGTCACGCAAAGAGGGAACTGCTTGTGCAATTTATGTTTCGCATTGCTCACGAACTACCGAAAAACACCTATTTAGGGATGTTTTCCAAATTGTATCTCAACGTTAATACTGTAAAACGGTTGGATTTCACAGGAGACCGATTATAATGTCAAGCAACGATACCGCTTCTTGGATTTCCGAACGCATCCGCCCCGAAGAGATTGAGAAGTATCTCGACGGTGACGGTAGCGTTGATTTTATCCCCGACGGCGCAATCGACGAAATGGTTTGCGACGCGAAAATCGTCAGCGCGGCCGGCGATAAAGCGCGTGTCCGCGATATTATCTCAAAATCCATGTCGATACAAACGCTCTCTCCCGACGAGGCCGCCGTTCTTCTAAACGTAAAAGACCCCGAATTGACGGACGAGATGGAATCCGCCGCGGGCGCAATCAAGAAGAAAGTATACGACAACCGCATAGTAACTTTCGCCCCGCTCTACCTGAGCACCGTTTGCGTAAACAATTGCCGCTACTGCGGTATGCGAGCCGGCAACGGTTCGCTGACCCGCGGCGTGTTGACCCTTGACGAACTGCGCGCCGAGATTGAGGTATTGGCCGGACAGATAGGGCACAAGCGCCTCGTTGTGGTCTACGGCGAGCATCCTAAATCAGGTATTGATTATATGCTGTCCACGATAGAGGCCATCTACAAGACGGAGGTTCCCATCAGGAACCGCTCCCGCACGGCGTCGATACGGCGGGTGAACGTGAACGCCGCGCCTATGACAATAGAGGAGTTGTCGCTGCTCAACAAGGCCGGGCTGGGGACGTACCAGGTTTTTCAGGAGACGTATCACAAGGAGGCCTACGCCGCGCTACACCCGTCAAATACATTAAAGGGTAATTATAGATGGAGATTGTACTGTATGCACAGGGCGCTTGAGGCCGGAATTGACGACGTGGGAATCGGGGCGCTCTTCGGTTTATACGATTGGAAATTTGAGGTGATGGGCCTGCTACACCACGCCATAGAGTTGGAGAAGCGTTTCGGGATAGGCCCGCACACCGTATCGTTCCCGCGTTTGGAGCCGGCGGAGAATACCCCTTTTGTCAACGAGAACCAGAGCAAGTATCTTGTGAGCGACGCGGATTTCAGGAAGGCGATAGCCGTTATCCGTTTATCAATCCCATACGCCGGCATGATATTGACCGCGCGGGAAAACGCCGAGTTGCGCAAAGCGCTTGTCCCCATAGGCATCACCCAGACCGACGCGTCGAGCAACATAGGTTTGGGCGCGTACAACAAGGCAAAAGGCGCGGAGGTGCAGGAGTCAACCCGTCAGCAGTTTATTCTGGGCGATATGAGGAGTTTGGACGATGTAGTGCGGGAGTTCGCGAAGATGGGTTACATCACGTCATTCTGCACGGCGGGATACCGGTGCGGCAGGACAGGCCAGTGCATAATGGACTTGCTGCGTACCGGAGCGGAGGGAAAATTTTGCAAACTAAACGCCGTGATAACGTTCCGCGAGTGGTTGGACGATTTCGCGACGGCGGAGACGAAAGCGGCGGGGGAGGCGGTAATCGCCAAAGAGATTGAGGAGTTGAAAGAGGCCGTCCCCAATGTGTATGATACGTTTATAGATTATTATAACCGCACTGTGGGCGGGGAGCGCGATTTGTATTTTTAGATTTTGATTTTTTGCGACACGAAAAAGTGTTTTCGGAGACAGACAGGCAATGACGACGAAAGAAGAAGCGCGGGAAAAGATAGTATCGCTGGTTTTGCGGTTTGACGAACAGAAAGAGTCTTACAAAAACAAAGACTACAACGAGACGCAAACCCGGCGCGACTTCATAGACCCGTTCTGGGAAGCGCTGGGCTGGGACGTTGACAACGAAAGCGGTTCCGCCGAGAGCTACCGCGAGGTCATCCACGAAGACCGCGTAAAGGTAGGCGGTGCGACGAAAGCGCCCGACTACTCTTTCCGCTTGGCCGGCGGAAAGCGGCTGTTTTTCTTAGAAGCGAAGAGGCCGTGCGTAGAAATCAAAGACGATGTTTCGTCCGCGTACCAAATCCGCAGGTACGGCTGGAACGCCCAAATGCCCATCAGCGTAATCACCGACTTTGAGGAATTCGCCATATATGACTGCACCCAAAAACCTAAGCCCACAGATAAAGCAACCGTCGCCAGAATCAAATACCTGACGTATAAAGAGTACCTCCAGGAATTTGATTTTATTTGGGACACTTTCAGCAAAGAGCGCATCCTGAAAGGCAGCTTCGACAAATACGTTCGGAACGACAAAATCAAAAAGGGAACCACGACCGTTGACCGCGACTTTTTGGACTCGCTGGACAAATGGCGCATTGAACTTGCCAGGAATATCGCCCTCCGAAATAACGGTATTACAGAAGACGAACTTAATTTTGCTGTGCAAAATACCATCGACCGCGTTATCTTTCTCCGCATAGCGGAAGACCGCGGCGCGGAGCAATACGGCGATATGCGCAGCGCGGCAAAAGCCGGCGACTGCTACAAAAACCTGCTGCAGTGCTTCTACGCCGCAGACCAGAAGTACAATTCCGGCCTTTTTGACTTCCGCAAAGACCAAGTCAGCGGCAAGATTACCATTGATAATAAAGTCATAAAACACATTATCTCCGAACTCTACTACCCGGAATGCCCGTACGAGTTTTCGGTTATGTCCGTGGAAATATTGGGCAGTGCCTACGAACAGTTTTTGGGCAAACAGATTTTGCTATCAAAGAGCGGCCGCGCCGTAATAGAGGAAAAGCCGGAAGTCCGCAAAGCCGGAGGTGTTTACTACACGCCGCAGTATATTGTTGATTACATCGTGAATAACACTGTGGGGAAACTTATTGAGAATAAGACGCCGCAAGAGATAAGCAAAATAAAAATTGTTGATCCGGCTTGCGGCAGCGGCAGTTTTTTAATCGGGGCGTATCAGTATCTATTAGATTGGCACAAAGATTATTATACAAAAAAACTCCATGCCGTTGGAATGGCAAAGACCGCGGATAAAGCGGTTAAAGACAACCCGCTAATCCCGACCGGTGAGCTAACCACCGCCGAAAAGAAGCGCATATTGCTGAACAACATCTACGGCGTTGATTTAGACGACAACGCGGTGGAAGTAACAAAACTCTCGCTCTTGCTCAAATGCTTAGAGGGCGAAACCAAAGAAACGCTTGAAGCGCAAACGAAAATTTTCCACGCTCGCGTTTTGCCGATGCTGGATGACAATATCAAAAGCGGGAACAGCCTGATAGATATTGATTATTACGAAAATGAGCTTGATTTAGGCGAAGAGCGGAAGATTAAGCCGTTTTCCTGGGAGAAGACGTTCCCGGATGTATTTTATAGAAACGTCCCAATAGATAAAAAGTTACCGCTTATGAGGCAATATCAGAAAGTAAAAAAATCGCACGAAGAGGCCGAAAAGTTAATAGCATCCTACATGACGGTAGAAGAACCCGGCGCCGTTTATCATTCAAAACAAAATTCCGGTTTTGACTGCGTGCTCGGGAATCCGCCGTATGTAAAGGTTTCCGACAAAAAAGTTTTTGATTATTTCAGCGGTAAATATATTCATCAGGACTACCAGCAGGATTTGTATCTGCTGTTTTTGGAGCGGTACAATAAATTATTGGCTATCGGCGGAATGCTCGGCGTAATTATCCCTAACACGTGGCTGCAAAGCGTCAAATTCAGAAACATAAGGAGGTATCTCACAAACGAGTATTACTGGCACAGGATAATGCACATAAACGAGCATATTTTCAAGGCGGTTGTCGATACGCACGTGTTGATATTTGAAAAAAACAGTTACACAAAAAACTGTGAAATTGGGATAGATATTTTTGAGAAAGGTGAAATAAGGCATCATCAATTTACCGACCAGAGTTCATTGCCGGATAACGGGGATGTGATAAATGTTTTGTCGAGCGAGGACGAGAAGGGTTTATTTGAGAAAATAAAAGAGGCATCGGTTTTTATCGGTGATGTAAGCGTTGTTTACAACGGCGTAAAGCCGTTTGAAAAAGGCAAAGGCAATCCGCCGCAAACGGCTAAAACCTTAAAGGAAAAACCGTTTGTTTGTGAAGGACAGCGTAAACCAAAAGGAAGAAATTGGAAGCCGTTACTAAGAGGAAGTCTGATAAATAGATATGTGGATTTTTGGGATAATGATAGCTGGATACAATATGGAGAATGGCTTGCGGCGCCGCGTAACCATGATATTTTTGAAGCCGAAGAAAAGATTGTCGTACGGCAAACCGGCGACAGCATTATCGCCACTATAATCGGCGCAAAGATTATCTGCCGGGATAATTTGCACATCATTATTTCCACAAAAATTAACCATAAGTTCTTGCTTGGCATTATTAATTCAAAACTTACGAATTTTTATTATTACCAAATAAATCCCGAAAGGGGTGAAGCCCTTGCACAAGTAAAGAAATCGCACGTTGAACGGCTGCCGATACCCAAAAATGTTTCAAAAGAACAGGAAACGGAAATCATCAAACACGTTAACCGGCTTCTAAAGTTCAATAAAGACCTGCAATCCGCCACATTGCCAGGCCAAATCGAGCGACTCCAATCACGAATCGCCCACAGCGAAGACCAAATAAACGCTGTTGTTTACGCTCTCTACGGGCTTACTGAGGAGGAGATAAAAATCGTAGAACAATAGAAGCGGCATAACTCTCCACCTAATCATTTCACCATACGTTGACAACATCTGTTTAGCTTCCAAGTCCGCCGGTTTATGGGTGTTTCCGGGGGTATTGAGGAACAGGAGGGGAGTATTCCGTGTGAGAGGTCTAAGAATCCGTTGGCGTGAAAAATCGGCGCACCCATAGCGGCCTGTTTAGAAGAGCGGGGGGCGTCTGTAAACCGCGCCGGTCACGGCGGCGACCGTGGGGTTGTCGGGAGGCGGCAGCGTAAGATACTCGCGGCATATTTTTTGACGCTTAAAAATATTTGCAAAACGTACGGTTTTATAATATATTATGTGTAACGCGCAGCGAGGTTGTAACCTGTAATATTTTGACTTTTTCTTTTGATATGGGAGGAATAATTATTGCTATGTCAAGACACAAATCGATTTTTTTGGCGGCGGTTTTATTTTTTGCGGCGGTCTCGGCCTGCGCCGAGCCAGTCGCCGGTATCCACATCCCGGTATTTTCAGACACCCTCGTCAACGGCCTGCGGGTGCTGATAGTCCCCGACACCAACGTCGCTGTCGTAAGTTGCCGCCTCTACTACTTTGTTGGCGGGATGGACGAGTGGTCGTCGACCACCGGTCTGTCGCATATGTACGAGCATATGCTATTCAAGGGGACGAAGCGCCTCGGTACCCGCGATTACCAAAAGGAAGTTCGGTATCTGAATAGCATAGATTCTCTCGACCTCCTGTTGCAGGGCGCCCGCGAGGCTTTTGGGGAGGGCGACTCGCTCTACAAGGCGTATTTCGGCGAGATAATGTCGCTTCTTGACAGGCAACGCCGATATATAAAGAAAGACGAGGTCTGGGAGTTGTACAACAATAACGGCGGGTCGGCGCTCAACGCCTGGACTTCCGATAACATGACCGGTTACATTGTGACGTTGCCTAAGAATCGGGTGGAACTCTTTTATTGGATAGAGTCCGACCGTATGCAGAACACGGTTTTGCGGGAGTTTCACAGCGAGCGTGAGGTCGTGACGGAGGAGCGGCGCATGCGCTACGACAACCGGCCGGTGAACCGTTATTGGGAGCGGTTAAACTCGCTCTTCTACGTCGCGCATCCCTACAGGCAGCCGGTTATCGGGTGGGAGTCGGACATTCGGGCGTTCACGACGGATAAGATGAAGAGCCATGTCAGCCGTTTTTACACGCCTGACAACGCCATCCTTATATTGGCCGGCAACATTGACCCGGTGATGGCCATTGCGGATATAAAGGAGTATTTTGGCGGCATCAAGAGGCCGGCGCGCAAGCGGCGCGAGGTGGTTACGCGGGAGCCGGCGGCTTTCGGCGGCACGCGCTTCACGGTGGAGGAGGATGTGGAACCGCGGATAGACGTTCTCTTTCAGGCGCCCGGATATCCGAATGCCGACCTGTACGATTTAGATGTGGTTGAGGGAATACTGTCGGACAGAAGCGGGCGTTTGTACAGGCGTTTGGTGGATAAGGAGCGGCTCTGCACCGATGCCGGCGCGTCGAACAACGTGAGGTTGCACAACGGGTACTTCCACGTCTACGCCTCGCTTAAAAAAGGGACCGATCCGGCGAAGGTGGAGGATATTATAAAGGATGAGATAGGCAAATTAGTCAAAGAGGCGCCGTCGGATAAGGAGATGGCCAGAGTGTTAAACGGTATGCGGATGTCATTCGCGGTGGGTTTAAAAAGTTTAGAGGGCATCTCCGACCGTTTAGCCGGTTTCGAGCGGCTTGGCTCGTGGAGGGACATATTTGACTATCAGGAAAAAGTCGCGTCGGTCAAGGCCGCTTCAATACCGGAGACTGTGGGCAAGTATCTAAAGCCGGATTTGGCCACGTGGGGATTCATAGTACCCAAAAAGTAGGGGCGAACTATGTTCGCCCGCTCTTGACGACGGTAGATAATTAGTAATTGACAGTTACCGGTTTATCATAAAAAAGGAATAATTGAAATGAACATGGCAAAGACAAAAACGTTATTATTAATCTGTTTATTATCGGTTGTATCAATTACCGCCGTTTCTTGCACGGCCATCGGCCATGCGCTGTTTGGTTGCAGGCACACAGGTAGACGTCCGCCGGAACCGCCTCCGGCTGACACCGCCGCCGTTGTTGCGCCTGTTGACACGACGGCCAAAGCAAAGCGCCAAATCGTTTCGCACCCCTCCGAGTTGAAGTTCGATTCCCTCGACTGGAAAGTGCCCATAGGCGACCGGCATCGCGTAGAATTGGCAGACGGCCCCATCGCCTACGTCGCGGTCGATTCGACCCTGCCGCTCGTCTCCATTGTGGCCTACATTCGCAGCGGTTCTCTGACGGACCCCGCCGGCAAGGAGGGTTTGGGCGCGCTTATGGCAAGGCTAATGCGCACCGGCGGCACCGAGCGCTACCATGCCGACACGCTCGACGCGTTGGTTGACCAGCTCGCGATGAATTTTTCATTCGCGCAGGGGGAGTCGGACATATCGTTTAGAGCGTCGTTTCTGTCGGAATATCTTGATACCGCGATGGTAATTATGAGAGAGATGTTTTTCCGTCCGGTTTTCAACGCGCAGAAGTTGGAGCGCGAGCGTTCCATCACCCTGGAGGGTATAAGCAACCGCTTTGCCAACCCCGGCCCGACGCTCTCCTTCGCGTACCGCAAACACGCCTACCAAAAATCGGCTCCGGCGAGGATATCGACGGCGGCGTCGATAAACTCAATAACGCGCGGCGATATCGCCTCGTTGCACAAGGCGGCGTTCGGTTCCTGCGACATCATACTGGCGGCTTCCGGAAAATTTGACAGGAACGATATGATAGCTAAGCTCAACGCGGTCTTCACCGCGCCGATAAAGCCGCAGTCGCCGGTTATCCCGAATATCGCCGTGTCCCCGAAGACACGGGCGCTCATCGTGCACAAGGGCATAAGCCAGGCATACGTCCGTATGGGCCTGCCGCTCTTCAAGCGCCCCAACCCGGACTACTACGCCGTCATGTTGCTGGATTACATTCTCGGCGGCAGTGGTTTCACGTCGCGCCTGGGGGCGCGGGTAAGGTCGGACGAGGGGCTCACGTATTCCATACACTCAAACGCCGAATCGAACTATGTATACCCGGCCACGCTGCATATAACATTCTACACGAAGACCGCGTCGTTCCCGAAGGCCATAATGCTTGTGCTGGAGGAGCTTGACAAAATAGTAAAAGACGGCGTGACCGATGAGGAATTGGAGAACGCCAAGGCGGCGCTTATCACCGAACTTCCGTCGTCTTTCCGCTCCCCTGAGGATATAGTGTCGACATACGCGTGGAACGAGTTCTACGGCCGCGCCCCCGACCACTATGTTAAGTATCCCGATGAATTAAGGAAGTTGACAAAAGCTGATATTGACAATGCGGCGAAGAAGTATATATTAGTTGACAAAATAACATACACGCTTGTGGGTGACACAACGGCAATCAACGCGGCATCGACTGCGGCCGTCAAGGACGGTTTTTTTGTGATTGATTCCCTAAAAAGCAAGGTAATAACTATTGCCGATTCGTTAGAACGTTTTTGATAATGTTGATATTGATTTTTATTTTGACGTACCGATTTGTTATTGTTTTCCCATAAAAGTTCAACTTTTATGGGAAAACGTTAAGGAAAGGGTTTAATGTGTCGGGGCGTTACGGGGGGACGCGCCCCTGTGGGGCGCTGTTTGTCTGCCCCGTCCCCATAAAATGAATTTTAATTTGACTTTGATTTTAACGGAGAAAACATGAACATTAGCATAGTAATCCACACAAGCAGCGGCCACACGCTAAAATTTGCCCAGGCGATACGCGAAAAACTCGTCTCCTTAGGCCACGAGGTTGATTTGACGGGTCTGCGTACATTGGGGACGGTTAACGCCGGCCTTCTGCCTCTTGCCCGTGTGAATTTCACAATAAAGAACCCGCCGGAATTGCAAGATTTTGACGTCGTCCTCATTGGCGGACCCGTGTGGGGTTTCAAGGCGTCGCCGGTCATAATGCGGTATCTGATTGAGGACGTGCAAAACCTGAAAGGGAAGCGGGCGCTCTCGTTCGTGACGATGGGCGGGGCCGGCGGCGGCAGGGCGCTGCGGATGATGAACGGCGAGCTTGAGGCCGCCGGAGCGGAAGTTCTTGAGGGGGAGGCGCTGAAGTACTTCATAAAGCCCAACGTTTTGAAATTGGAGGCGGCTGTGGAGCGGATTTGCGGACAGGTTTGCGTGGCGTAGCGGTTATGAAACCCCAAAAACTTTTTCAAACCGGCGACCATTTTTAGGATTTTTATAAGAATTATAAACATACTTGTTTTTTCGCCTCTCAACAACGTATATTTACCTGGTAATTTGCAACTTCAACTTTCAAGTTACTAGGTAGATTAGAGGCAAATATGTATAGCAGAGACGAAGAAAAGGCGATTTTGGAATATATGGGGTACTTCCCGGTAACCGCCATCCTGGGTGCCCGGCAGTGCGGAAAGACCACTTTGGCTAAGGGTATCGCCGGAAAGTTTGAAAATTCCATATACCTTGATATGGAAAAGCAATCCGATTTTAATAAAATATCGTCACCGGAGCTTTTTTTTGAGAATAACGCGGGCAAACTCATAGTTATTGACGAAATTCAGCTCCGCGATGGGCTCTTTAAAGCGTTGCGGTCGTTTGTTGACACGGCAAAGGAAAAGACGCCGATTTTGATTCTCGGTTCGGCGTCGCCGAAGTTAATCCGCCAAAGTTCCGAAACGCTTGCGGGCAGAATCGCGTTTTGCGAGCTTTCGCCGCTGAATTGCCGTGAGATTGACGACAAAACGGTTACGGAAATCTGGACAAGGGGCGGATTCCCAGGGAGCATTGCCGCGCCAAGCGATATTTTGAGCCGGCGCTGGCGTGAATTTTATATAAAAACGTTTGTTGAAAGAGATTTGCCGCAACTGGGGCTAAGGCTCCCAGTGCCGCAGATAAACCGCCTTTTTATGCTTTTGGCAAACTCCCACGCCGAAATCCTTAATTCCAACAAACTTGGCGAAGCGCTCGGTGTCTCGCATACGGCATTCCGGCAATACATTGATTTCTTGGAAAACGCGTTCTTGGTACGAACGCTGAAACCTTATTTTAATAATGTCAAAAAAAGGGTTGTAAAATCGCCCAAAATCTATATCCGCGATTCAGGGCTTTTACATTCCATACTTAATATCCGCAACTTTAACGATCTGCTTGGAAACCCTTTTTTGGGCAACTCGTGGGAAGGGTTTGCGATAGAGCAAGTTTTGAGCGGCATTAATAAAAGCGACTGGAATGCTTCCTTTTACAGAACGCAGGCCGGCGCGGAGTTGGATTTGGTGCTTGAAAACCAAAGCCATAAAATCGGTATGGAATTTAAGGCAAATGTCGCCCCAAGCGTAACGCGGGGGTTCTGGAATAGCTGCGGCGATTTGCAAATTACAAAGGCGTTTATCGTGTGCCCGATAGAAGACAGCTACCCGCTCAAAGGCGGCGTTACCGTTTGCGGGTTGAGGCAGGTTATCGTGGAACTGGGGAAAACAGGCACACCCGAAAAGCCGAAAATCTGAGCCGCCGGCGCTGAAGTATTTCATAAAGCCCAACGTTTTGAAATTGGAGGCGGCTGTGGAGCGGATTTGCGGGGCGTGAATCCCCATTGCATCATTATATCCTTGCCGCGGTTTTGCGGGTTGTTACGGTTGTCGTCATGATGGCTATAAATTAACATATTTTCAACCAAAAGTCAAGAAAAATCTATGAAATTCCGAAACTTTTCTCAAAATCGTAGATATTTTTAGGATTTTACTAAACTTTTCTTATTATTATGGCTGTTTTTAGGATTTTCATAATGATTTTTAGTTATGTGTGTTAAAAAACTTGCTTTTTAAGCCGGCGCGATATATTTTCTTTAATTACCGTAAAAATCAAAAGAAATATCACCCAAAACCAACCGAAATAAGCAAGTTCAGCGGCAAAAGGAGTAAAGCGATGAAAATCGACATTTGGGACGATTCGCCCCACATTGTTAAGGACATGGGCCTGACCGACTGGGGGCGCAAGGAGATTGAGGTTTCCGAGTTTGAGATGCCCGGGCTAATGGCCATCCGCGAGAAGTACTCGAAGGATAAGCCGCTTGCCGGAGTGCGCGTCTCCGGGTCGTTGCACATGACTATTCAGACCGCCATCCTCATAGAGACGCTGAAGGCGCTGGGCGCGTCGGTGCGCTGGGCGTCGTGCAACATCTTCTCCACGCAGGACCACGCCGCCGCCGCCATCGCCGCGAGCGGGGTACCGGTCTTCGCCTGGAAGGGGGAGACGCTCGAAGAGTACTGGGCCTGCACGTTCAAGGCGCTCTCTTTCCCCGGCGGTCTTGGCCCCCAGCTCATAGTTGACGACGGCGGCGACGCCACGCTGCTCATCCACAAGGGCTATCAGCTTGAGAACGGCTCTAAATGGGTCGACAGCCCCTCGGAAAGCCACGAGGAGTCGGTCATTAAGGAGCTGCTAAAACAGGTTCACGCGAAGAACCCCGGCCATTGGCACAACGTCGTTAAGGAGTGGAAGGGCGTCTCGGAGGAGACCACCACGGGGGTGCACCGCCTCTACCAGATGCGGGACAGCGGCGAGCTGCTTGTGCCCGCCGTGAACGTCAACGATTCGGTAACAAAGTCGAAGTTCGACAACCTGTACGGTTGCCGCGAGAGCTTGGCCGACGGCATCAAGCGGGCTACTGACGTCATGATTGCCGGCAAGGTGGTGGTGGTCTGCGGCTACGGCGACGTGGGCAAGGGCTGCGCCCAGTCTATGCGCGGCTTCGGCGCGCGGGTCATAGTTACGGAGGTTGACCCCATCTGCGCGTTGCAGGCGGCAATGGCCGGCTATCAGGTGACCACGGTTGAAGACACGCTTGGCACAGGCGACGTTTACGTTACCACAACGGGCAATGTTGACATCATCACCGCCGAGCATATTGCCAAGATGAAAGACCAGGCCATAGTCTGCAACATCGGCCACTTCGACAACGAGATACAGGTGGACAAGCTGAATAATTGGCCGAGCGTGAAGAAGGTCAACATCAAGCCGCAGGTTGACAAGTACGTTTACCCCGACGGCCACTCAATATTTTTGCTTGCGGAGGGGCGGTTGGTGAATTTAGGCTGCGCCACGGGGCATCCGTCGTTTGTGATGTCAAACTCTTTCTCAAACCAAACGCTTGCGCAGTTGGACTTGTGGAAGAATAAGGATACGTACAAGCCGGGCGTTTACATCTTGCCGAAGCAATTGGATGAAGAGGTGGCAAGGCTGCACTTGGGCAAGATAGGGGTGAAACTTACTACGCTTACACAGAGGCAGGCGGATTACATTGGGGTAAAGGTTGAGGGGCCTTACAAGGCGGAGCATTACAGGTATTAAAATCAAAAGATAAGTCAAAATCTATTTTAAGGGGGGGCAAGCCCCCCACGCTCCAAAGAAAATTTGAACGAAAAGACGTTCAAATTTTCTTTTCCGCTACCCCCCATGCGGGTGGATAAAGCCCCCCGCAACGCCCCCCGAAAACATACGCCGCTTTGCGGCGCGGAAAGTCAAAGGCAACGTCATAACATGAAAGCAACGGCAATCGCGCTTCGCGCTCCAATCACTGCGTCAGGCAATCCATCCGTCACGCCCGAATTGTTAGCCAGCGTACTTGCGCGCTATTCGCGTTCCAACAAGGGGCTTGACGCTATTCTGTCATCTATTGACCGGTCCAACCCCGATGCATCTGTTGACGCGATATTCCGCTTCGTTGACTACGGTCACGCAAGCATTACCGGCATGACCGGCGGGATTGCCGTGGCTATTGACGGGCTTTCCATGTTTTTGGCCTACAAGCTCTTCGACATAGCGCAGTTATGCGACGGGCAGGAGTCGAGCACGCGGTACATCAAGTTGGACAAGTCAAGCATCCCAGCGCCGGATGAGGTGGGCATCCCGCCGAATTGCGCCAAGCGGTGGGAGTCATTCACGGCGCGCGCGTTTGAGATGTACCGCGAGGTTTACGATATGCTTGATTATGACGTCGGGCGTAATCCGGGAATTATAGCGTTGCCTGACGGTATTGATGATAAGGTAGTTGACAGAATGAGAAAAAACTACGCGCTTGACAGGGCGAGATATTTGATTCCGTTCGCCTCAAAGACCAACGCCGCCTACGTGATGACCGCGCGGGCGTGGGCGGATACGCTGCGTAGGTTGGATTCGTTGCCGCTGCCGGAAGCCGCGAACTGCGCGGCGCTTGTCCGCGCCGAGTTGGACAAATTCATCCCCAGGATGACGCGCCACAGTTTTAAAAACCCGGCAAGCGAAAGTCAGGCTGCGCAGTTATTATCGTACGGTATAAACAGGATTATGGAAGACGGCGTATGTATTGATAACATTGCCGACGATGTATATGTGGAGGTTGCCAACGACCGTCCCGCTTTCCTGCCCGATTTACAAGCAATAGAGGAAGCGTTTGACGGGAAAGAGAACCGCTACAGTGAGGTTGGCACGTCAGTGCGCCGCGCCATCGTCCGCGCCGCGTGGAACAATATGGCAATCGCGGAATTACGCGACCTGAACAGGCACCGGAGCGGCTTCCGTTTTTCGCCTCTATGCCCGCGTGGTTTCTACATACCCAAAGATGTAAAGCATCCCAAAACAGGCGAACTGCTGAATGAATACAAGGCGCTTGTGGAATCAATAACCTCACAGGATAACGGCGCGGCGTCATACGTTTACGCGTTGTTGCTGGGAACGCAGGTAGCCTTCGAGCACTCCACGCATTTAGACAAGTTCATCTACGAGATAGAACTGCGTACCGGTTTGGGCGCCCACTTCCGCTACGCGGAACACTTGGGAAAAGCGTCGGCGGAATTGATACAAAAGATGCCTGAACTCGCGCCGTTCATTCAGAAGGGGGACGCGGAGCCGGAGTTTTGAAAATATTATATGGCGTACGAATACCTCACCCTCCGCGAGAAGGGCATCGGCTATTCGGTGCGTTGCGTCGGGGACTGAGAAGCGGGGGGCGGCCGGCAATCGGCTCCCCCTTATTTCACAGTTGGAGTATTTCGTCAACCGAGAGTTCGGTGGCTTCGGCAATGTCATTAATGCTCATGCCTTTGTCTTTAAGTTTTCTCGCGGTCTTCAAAGCCGCCTCGCGCCTGCCTTCGCGCCTGCCTTCGAGTACGCAAGCGCCTCTGTACTCGTCCGCCCATAGTTCAAACCCGGTTTTCATGGCAGTAAAATCCCCTTTCTCTAATGAGGTTTTAAGCGTGTTTTTTATATTTAGCGGTGCCTTAAACGCGAGTGTCATCCAATCAACTAACTCGGATTTGTCATCGTTGGACAACTGCGACGTCTGTCCCGCCCACCATACGTTAATTTCTTTCGGCGACAACCTCTTTTCAAACCGCATTTTGGCTAACGAGAAAACCGCGTCCAACAGCTTCACCACCGGCAGTATCGCCTCATCGTCCGTCCGGTTCAGGTCAAGCAGGAGATACTTAAAGTTTATGA
>JAITCM010000011.1 GCA_031283085.1 Chitinispirillales bacterium
AAAAAATAAAGTTTTTAGAACCTGTTCCGCATAAACATCACCGCCGCCGAAATCAGCAGGGCGTTCCACGCTCTTTTAGCCTTTCCGCCCCGCGTCTCCGGGACATCGACGGGGTTTTCGGGCTTGATTTTGTCGATGATTTCGTAGGCGGCGTCGAACCCGCCTTCGATTATTTTTACCCTCGTTACCCCGCGGTAATAGCCATCCAAATGCAAAACGCTATATGCGGCTTTCAGGTGGGACAGCATTTTTTTGTCTATTTGGGCAACGCTATACTCATAGAATTCTATGGACTTGCGTTTCTTCTTGTCCGGTATCTCTATCCCCTTCAGAACGAGCCACGTTTCAAGGGCGCGCAAAACCCCCAAGTACGCCGTCCCGCAGGCGGTTCGGACATATTTATCGTCCCTATAATACCCGTCGTCCTGTTTTTCCGCTTTCCGCAACGTTTCTTTGGCATTGTCCATGTAGCGGTTAGATTCCGCGTACTCTACCGACAGAACTGAATCTTGCTCTTCCCTTGTCATTTCTACCCCCATAAGCCTGCTATGATTTGCGTGATTGTGTCTGTGCCATATCGTAATATAATAAAAATAAATCGAAAAATCAAGATATTTTTTGTTTTGATTAAATCCCTTGAAACCCGTCCCCGCATAGTATATATTAATTGATAACAAGCGCAATCCCGCGGCGGATATTCCGGCAAAGAGCGTTATGGCGAGGAAAAACGTTAACCTTGTCTTTGATTTAAGGGGCATAGAACCCCACGCTCGTCATTATTGCCGAAGCTCCACATCCACCCCCAGTTTCTCCAAAAGCCGGTCAATCTGATTGAGGGCATCTTCGTACTCGCCTATGAGTACATTCTGCAGGATGTTTTTAATTGACTCTCCGAAGTGTTCCGCCTGTTCGTACTCTATTAGCGTGTTTGTCGCGCTGTCTATTGTTTCCGAGTCGAAGTTTTCCATCGCGGTTTTTAATTTGGCCAATTCGGATTTGAGTTTTTCCGTGTCAATATGCCCTCCGCCCGTTTTTTTTCTCATTGCCTCGATGCCGTCCAAGAGTTTGCCGATGTTGTGCAGCAACGCTTCGAGGCTCATCAGGAATTTCGCGTTGTGTTCGTTTATGTATACCTCGTTGTTCTCTTTCCACGCCGCCTCAAGCGCTTTGGCTTCCTCGGAGACCGCCTCCGCGCCGATGCTCGCTGCGGCGCTTTTCAGGCCGTGGACGTGCGTGGCGTAAAGCTGCATATCGCCTATCTCCATGCAGTTTCGTATCTCTTTGATTTTCTCGAAGCCGTCTTCGTAGAACATGGTGATAGTGCGGATGTAGTGCGTTCCCTTGCCTCCGGAGATGGTCAGGCCTTTTTCCACGTCCACGCCGTCAATTCTGATTTTTCGCACGTCTATATCGTCGTTGCCGTTTTCTCCGGTTGTAATCATTTCGGTCGGCGATTTGCGCAGCTCCTGGGGTATCCACTTATCCAGGACGGTTTTGAGTTTTGAAATGTCTATCGGCTTTGAGATAAAATCGTTCAGCCCCTCGCTCAGAAACATTTCGCGCGCGCCCGATACCGCGTTCGCGGTTAAGGCGATGACGGGAAGTTTTCTGTAGTAGTCGTCGCGGCCGTGGATGGCCCTGATACGCTTTGTCGCCTCTATACCGTCCATTCCGGGCATCATGTGGTCCATTAAAACAAGGTCGTAGCGCTCAATCTGCACCGCCTCTATGGCATCGGGGCCGCTATTGCACGTGTCCACGCGCATTTTGTAGGGTGAGAGCAGGCCCTCGGCCACACGCAGGTTCGTGTTTGTGTCGTCCACCACAAGCACCCTGGCGTCTGGCGCGATGAAGCGTGTGAAGCTCTCCGCTTTCGCGCCGTAGTGGCTGTTGCCGGAGTGTCCGTTTAAGACGTTGGCCACCGTCACCGAGTAGGCCGGCATGGACAGTATCGTCACGTTTTTATCGGCTATGACGTCGCCGAACTCCGTCAGCAGCACGACTTTGGCGTTTGATTTGTGTTTTTGGAGTATATTTTTAGTTCGGTCGTAGAGCGCTGACGCCGTAAAGATGAAGTTGTACGAGCCGTCGGCGACTTTTTCGTTGAGCGCCGCCTCGCCGTCTACGGGCGCGCAGTTGACGCCGAGTTTTCTTACGGTGCCGACGATGGAATTCGCGTATAAGTCCCGCCGCTCGTAGAGCAATACGTTTTTGCCGTTCTTGTCGTTCACAACGGCGTGCGCCCCGGCGCCGCGGAATCTCTGCGGCAGAGTTACGGTAAATGTGCTGCCCTTACCGTACTCGGAGGCCACGGAAACCTTTCCGCCCATAGCTTTCAGTACGCTGTTTATGATGGCAAGGCCGAGACCCGTGCCCTCCACGCCTTTGTTTTTCTCCCTGTCAACCTGAACAAAGTCTTTGAACAGCTTGCCCACATCCTCGCTTTTGATACCTTTGCCGCTGTCCGTGACCGCTATTTTCAGTATGATGGAATCCGTTTTCGACTTGGTCTCATCGTCGTCGGCATCGTCATCGGGGTACAGCATATCGATAGACAGGGATACAAAGCCTTTGTCCGTGTACTTTACGGCGTTGCTCAGCAGATTCAGCATCACCTGCCGTACCCGAACCTCATCGCCGTACAGGGCGTTGGGGATGTTGCTGTCCACGTTTACCACAAACCTCAGTTTCGCGTATGTCGCCCGCATCTTGATTAGGCTGACGACGTCGTTGATGAGAGAGGAGAAGAGGTAGTCGCCGGGGACGATTTCAAACTTTCCGCTCTCTATCTTGGAGAAGTCCAGGATGTCGTTTATGATGGAGAGGAGATTCGCCCCGGCCTGTTTGATGGTGAATATGTGTTCGTACGCGGCCGGCGGGATGTCCTCGCGCAGCGCAAGTTCCGCGAAACCGATTATCGCGTTCATGGGCGTGCGGATTTCGTGGCTCATGTTGGCTAAGAAGTTGCTCTTGCGGTCGCTTCTCTCGTCCGCTTTCATCTTGCCGGCCGCTATGCGCAGGATGACCAAGCATATAGTAAATTGCAAGAGTACGCCGAAAACGATAACTGTGGCGCTCTTGTCGTATATATCCTTGTAGTAGGCTTTGACGGGCGCCACAATGCCTATATGCCAACCGTTCTCAATCCGCCGCGAATACACCGTTATCGGTTCGTTGCCGTCGCGGGTATTCATGGTCTTATAGTTTACGAGGTTTACCCCTTTATTCAATTCGGCCATTATTCTAAATATATCGGGGCTTTTCAGCTCGCTTAGCGGTTTGCCGAAAGTCTCGTCTACGGTGCCTATGATGATGTTCAAGCTGCTGTCAACCACAAGGCCGTAACAGTCGTTGTCGGACGAACGCATACTGTTGATATGGTTTTTAAGGCCGCTCAGGCACATATCAAGCCCGAGCACGGCAATCTGCTTGCCTTTTTTGTCCGAGATTAGCCGCGAGAAGGTTATCTTGCGCTCGTTGTCGGATACGTCGCGGTACGGCAGCGTGGCGACGAGTTTGCCCTTTGCGGCCACGGCCGCGCCGTACCACGGCTGCAAAAGGCGCGTCGGGTCCTTATCCGGCTGTCCCGACGTATTGATAAAGACATTGTCGTACACATTGAAAACGCCGTAGACGCCCGCAATGCCAACGGGGCGTTTAATGTTCGCTAACGCGTACTCGTTAAAGTCCGCTATGTACCCGCACACATCCGCCTCCTTGCGGCCGCCGCGAATCATAGCCTCCAAATTGAACGACGCGCTGCGCAGCGCCATCTCCGACTCTCGCAGGTCGTGGGTAATATGCGACTCCAGGTTCGTAAGCAAATCGTTGGCCCGGCGATTCAAAAGGTCGCTCATAATATTGGATAGAAACAGCATACAAACCGCGATAAGTGTGATGAACACGAACCACAGGAAGAGAAGTTGTCGATAGGTGCGCCTCAAAAGAAGCAGGCTGTTTTTGATTGAGAATACTATCATTTATTCCTCTCTATATCCCCGCCTTTGTCCTTTCTATCGGTGCCGATACTGTCGCCGACGGTTTTAAACTCATCCGCGACCTTGATGAACAAATCGACAAGCTCAGGGTCAAAGTGCGAACCCCGGCCCTTTAATATGATGTCAACGGCCTCCTCGTGGGAGAGTTTCCTTTTGTACGGTCTTTCGGACACGAGCGCGTCGTAGACGTCCACTATTGCCATAAGCCTGCCCAAAAGCGGTATGTCGCGTCCCCTGATACCCTTCGGGTACCCGCTTCCGTCCCACTTTTCGTGGTGGGCGCTTACCAATATTTTCGCGTGTTCCAAAAACGCGTGTTCCGGGGTGCGCTCGCGGATTTTGTCGATGATTTTCTCGCCGAAAGTCGTGTGCGCCTTGATTTCCTCAAACTCCGTGTCCGTCAGCTTGCCGGGCTTCTGCAGGATGCTGTCCCTTATGGATATCTTTCCAACGTCGTGCAGCTGCGCCGACTGCAGCACGAGACCTATGTCCCACGGCGCTATCTCGTCGGCGTAGACGTTAAACCGCTGCATCGCCTCAATCAGCACGCCAAGGTAACTTTGCGTCCTCTCAATGTGCCCGCCGGTAATGTCGTCGCGGCACTCCACAAGCTCCGCCATCGTCTTCAAAATGGCGTTTTTCAGCTCGACCACCATCCTCGTCTTCTCGTCAACCATTCTTTGCAAATTTTTGTTATAGTTGACGAGTTCGTTCTTCTGCGATTCCACAAGCAGGTGCACCTCAATCCGTTTCAGCAGAAGCGGCGGCGTGAACGGTTTGGTGATGTAGTCGATAGCGCCCAGCGACAGCCCCCTAAGCTCGCTCGTGCCGTCGGTCTTGGCCGTCAGGAAGATAACCGGTATGTTCGCGGTCTCCCTCTTTGCCTTGAGTATCTTGATGACCTCGTACCCGTCCATATCCGGCATTTCGACATCGAGCAGAATAATATCGGGCACGTTTTTCTCAAGCATTTTGAGCAGCCGCGCTCCTGAATTCAGAGTAAAGACGTTGTAGCGGTCGGCTAAGGCGTTCTTGCCGAGCGTCAGATTGGTCACGTTGTCGTCCACCAAAAAGACGGTTTTGCGGTCTGTCGGGCTGTTTTGGCTCATTTTTGTGAAATCCTAAGGGGTTGCGGACTCTAATTAACACATACCGAATATAATAATATAATATACGCACTGACAAGGGGGGCAACAAACAGGTGTTTTTTATAAAACATTTTTGCCGCCCCCCCAACTGCTCAGCGCCGCAAAGCCGACCACCGCGCAGGACGCGGCCACGTTGATTGAGTTTTTGAAGCCGTATAGCGGTATTTCCACCACCCTGTCGCACAATCCCAGCGCCTCATGGCCGACTCCCAGCGCCTCGTTGCCGAAAACAAGGCCTATGGGCGACGGATACGCCGCGGCGTCGTAAGGCACCGCCCCCGAGACCGTTTCCGCCGCCCAAACGGCCACCCCCCGCTCCCTAAGGTGCTCCACCGCGTCCACAGTTGACGCGAACTTCTTCCACGGGACATAATCTGTCGTCCCCAAAGAGGTCTTGTCCAACTTGGCGTGCGGCGGCGACGCCGTGTACCCGCACAAAAACAACCCCGAAACACGCATCGCGTCGCAAAGCCGAAAGATTGACCCTACGTTGAACGCGCTGCGTAAGTTATCAAGTATGATATAAATAGGATTCTTCCTGAGCGCCGCGTATTCGTCCAAAGGAATATGGGCGTCAAAACTCCTAACGTGGAAGTTCGTTTCCATGTCGCCAAGTTTGCGGCGCTCGCCCATTCCGAAAAGCCTCCCCAAAACCCGTATGGGGTTTTTATGTTTTTCCTATTCCACCACAGCCATATCCATCTCTTCTTTATCCACACATAATATAATACATTCCATCCGTCAATCAAAATTTAATTTGCGGTTTATTGCCGGGTTATTAAAAATAAGGCTTTTTTGATTGGATTGGGACGGTTGTCCGATGTTGCCGCGCAGGGAACAGCCGGGACAGATACGTTTACCGACAATGACAGGCAGGCGCAAGAATCAGTCACGGGCCGAATTTTTTTGGCCCACCTGTTGACTTTGTAACCCGCCATAAACTATCTTTAATATATTATGGTTATGGGCGAAAATGAACGTAAAAAGCCGTTGCCGGTGGGCGAATCATTCTTTGACCGCTTGGTTGAGGACGGGGCATATTATGTCGA
>JAITCM010000129.1 GCA_031283085.1 Chitinispirillales bacterium
CCGTCCCCGCAGTTTTCGGGGGTGTGGGTGCAGGCGCAGATGGCAAGCGCCAAGAGCGACAGGTATTTGGCGTATTTACGTAGCCCGGCAACGATTCTTTTTTCGTACGTCATTTCCAACTCCTAAAAGAGTATGTGTATAGATATTCCCGACGCCAAAACGAGCGCGCCCAGCACGTAGCAGACGTTGCGGGCGGTTTCCGCGCTTTGCGCTTTGGAGTATTGCTTTTTGTCGATATTGTTACCTACGCTAATTTCCTCGTATAGCCCGATTCCGAATATCCCCGCGCCGGCAATGTCGCAACTTAGGGCGAGCCAGAAAGATTTTCGGTACGGCTGTTTGGTTCTCATGGTTTGCTGCACCGTCTCCTGTATGGACTGTTCTAACGCGGTTTTTTCGTTATCGGTCAAGAGTTCAAAGTTTTCATCGGTCTTCATCCTCACGCCGAGCATTTTATAGACCACGGCGGCGGAGACTATTTTGAGGTCGTTTAGGGTTTCCAGGGGGCTGCTTGAAACGCCGGAGGCGGCGACGTCGGCGGTTTCCACGTCTATTACCCTCGCGGAGACCTGGTACGCGCCTAAGGCGGGGGTGATGTTGGCAACGCAGACGAAGCGGACGCCGGCCTGTTTGCCGATTTGGCTTATTTGGGCGTCGTCCACGGAGCCGTCGCGCTGTTTGGTCTGTTCCCTGTCTATTTCGGCGAGGAATGTCTCAGAGCGTTCTATGGCGCGGTAGTTGCCGCTGTTCACTAAGGCGTCTATGAGGAATGAGTTCATGGCGTCTTTTGTGGTTTTGGGGATGTTGTCGCCGCCGGTTACATAGACGGCGATGGCGGGGTTGGGTTCCGGTTCTTGGGCGGTGGCCGCAGTGTTGTAGGGCGATGGCTCGGCTTTGGGCGCGGGTTGGGTTTCTTTGGCGAACATCTTCTCCACGACCGCGCCGGAAGCCGCCTCGAGGTCTTCCATCGTTACTATCCGGCTTGCCGTTTCGCCGTAGAATCTGGCTCTCCCGGTTTTGGCGCTGATTATCCGGGCGGAGAGCGTGAACGTGCCCAACGCCGTCGGGGTTATAGAGGCCGCGCAGATGTACCTGATACCGTATTGTCCGCCTAATTCGCAAATCCTGCCGTCGTCTATGGGGTAATTGCGTTGAGACTGCTCAACGCGAATGGCGGTAATGAGGGCGTCGGAATTTGCGTCGTTGGCATAGTATGCCCCGCCGTTGACGAGGGCGGTGAGCAGGCAGGTGCCGAAGTAATCTTTCAGGTAGTCCGGGGCTTCGCCGGTAACATAGACGGCAACTGTGGGGACGGCCCTGGCCTCCGGCTCCACGGCGGAATTGGCGCTGTCGGGCGCGGCGACGGCTTCCGGGCTATCAACGCCGCCCTGGGCAAGGACGGTACTGGGGACGGCCACTAGCGCGAGGGCTATATATAATAAGGCTCTTCCATATTTATATACGCGCACGGGCGCGAGGCGGGGTTTCGCGGTTTTAGGGGACATAGCGCCCCCTAAGACTGATGCTATAATATGTGTGGCTGTGGGGGGGGGGGGGGGGTATTAGATTTATAATCTAACTGAACGCGCATAACATCACCTCTTCTTTAACTAACGTTTATACTGTTGATAAACTTTATTATAGCGATAGCGACATCAGCCGACAGACGCGGAGCCGCTCAAAAACTCATGCCGGCACGGCACATACACGCCTTTTTTAGAGATGCCCATATATTAGCAACCGGCCGCCGGAATCAATCCGTCCCCGGTCAATGACGTCATTGCATACAAAATAAATTATGGGGGATAGAAAGTCAATAGCAAAGTTAATTTTTTCAAAATATATTACCCGACAGCCGACACCCAATTCCCGATATTCCTCTTCTCAAAATCAAAATCCACCCCCACCTTAGAACACCCTCTTCCCGCTCCCCGTCCACGGAAAGGCGTATTCTTTGGTGTCTATCTGCGCCAGCGCTTCCTCGGCGGTGCCGTTTAGCTTGAACTCAAAAAACAAAGTCAAATAATAAAGACAACGTCTATTTTAAGGGGAGGGCTACGCCCTCCCTCGCTCCATAAAATATAACGGCTACGCCGTTATATTTTATGGAGCTACCCACCCTACGGGGGGATAAAGCCCCCCCGTAACGCCCCCCATAAATATGCGCCGCTTCGCGGCGCGGCACGTCAACCCCTACCGACAATGCTCTACCCGCAACTCCGCGAATGAGGCGCGTACTTCCTCGTTCGGAAAATCAAGCGTATATATGCCGGTTTCATCTTCGTAACCGGAAATTGTTAGGTAACCGGACGGGTACAACGACACTGCGGGCATCATGCCATCCAATTCGTATGATTCGTAAGCATTGAGCATCGCCCGCATATCGTTCATTTCTGTAATATTGATTTTTTTCTGTTCGAGCAAATTCACAAGAAAAGAGGGAGTTCCACGTTCATACCAATAGTTCAAAAATCTTCCATCATCATAAAAATGATTCAGCAGGCTGGACTGGTTATAAACCTTAAGCGGGTTTTTGGAGAAGCGGTAGCCGTTATAGTAATGGCGCAACTCCACGATGTACGCCTCGCGGCTACGCCCTGTATTTTTCAAAACCTCCTCTATCTCCGGCTCGAAATTAGCCTCTAATTCCTCCTGGGTTAGCCCGCAAAGGTCGGCGTAGCGCGGGCTTAGGGTGAGGTCGGTTACCTGGTTCAAATCGGAGAAAATGCTCACGTGCGAAAACTTGCTCACCCCGGTTATGAAGATGAGGCGCAGACAGGCGTCGTAGGATTTCAGGACGCCGTAAAATTCTTTGAGCGCGTCCCGAAGCTCAACATGGACATCCCGCATACCAAGGGTACCGGTCAGCGGCTTGTCGTACTCGTCAATAATTACGACGGCTTTTTCGCCGATTTTTTCGCAAGCTTCCTCAATGAGGTATTTGAATTGGGCGGCTGGTTTCTCCGTGCGGTCTATGGCAATCCCGTATTTTTTCGCCTCCCTCCGCATCTCGGCATACAGGACGGAATTGAGCGTTCCGCCCCCTTTCTTGTAGTTTCCGGCGTTCAGGTCAAGATGGATGACCGGATGCGCCTTCCACTCCCAATCGAGCGAGTCCATGGCCAGCGCCGGACGCCCCGCAATCTCCCCGAAAAGATCACGCCGGCCCTCGAAAATGGCTCCAAGAGTGGAGCAAAGCAACGACTTCCCGAACCGCCGCGGGCGGGAGAGGAAGAACGCCCCCGGAGTGCCGCTTATCAACGGGTAAATCTGCGGCGTCTTGTCCACATAGACGCAGCCGCTCTCCCGAATTTTCGGGAAGTCCTGGATGCCTGTGGGCAAAATCCGCCTGGCCGGGGCTTTTGTCGGGGTTGTCGCCATGATACGCATAATTTAATATTTGCGCGGGTTAGACTTAGGAAAATTTCTTTTTCCGTATCCTTTATAAATTTTGGGGCTTCCGGGATTATGGTGGGAAGAACCAAATATGGCATCCTTGTTGGATGCGGTTTTTATGGCTAATGCCCCTTTCCACCATAATTCCTGAAAGAGCCAAAATAATATTAGCTTGGTCTTCACGAATATGTTCGAGCAGGGGCATTAACTATGGGGGGCAGGGGGCGATAACCCCTGTCCCCGAATCCCAAAATCAAGGTCAATAGTTGACCGATTTAACCTCAAAGTACGCCTGCGGGTGCGAACATATCGGGCACTTTTGCGGCGCTGTCTCGCTGTCATGGATGTGGCCGCAGTTTCGGCAGACCCAGACTTTCTTCTCTTTCTTCGCGAAGACGGATTTCTCCTCTACGTTTTTGAGTAGCTTCAGGTAGCGCTCCTCGTGCTCTTTCTCTATCTTCCCGACCGACTCGAAGAGGAAAGCGATGTTCGCGAAGCCTTCGCCGCGCGCCTCTTCGGCCATACGTTTGTACATGGCGGTCCACTCCTCGTGTTCCCCGCCCGCCGCGGCCTTCAGATTCTCCGCTGTGGAGGGGACATCGCCGCCGCAGAGCAGTTTGAACCAAATCTTGGCGTGTTCCTTCTCGTTGTCGGCGGTTTCCTGGAAGATGGCGGCAATCTGCTCAAAGCCCTCTTTTTTAGCTTTTCCGGCGAAGTAGGTGTACTTGTTGCGCGCCTGGCTCTCGCCGGCGAACGCCTCCATCAGGTTCTTTTCCGTCTTGGTACCCTTGAGTTCGGCCATTTAGCCCTCCTTTTTTTATGGTTTGTTATTTTGCGATAGACTGCTTCTCTACCTTAGCAAATTAAAAATAATTTCGGGCGGGGGGTTGGTGTTGGGATTTTTGTCGTTTTTTTTGCCCGGACGGGGGGATTTTACCGAAAATACACCCAACTTGTACAAAATACCGTTGCGCGGCGATATTTCGCAAGATTTTTTTATTGTCGTAATTCCCATAAAATCAAGGTGTTAGCTCTACTTATTGTTGCCGGTCATTAAAAAGATATTGACCTTTTCGTTCGCCGATATTAAATTTACTATAATTGTGTCGGCGTTTTTTGCGCCTTTTTGTTCTATAATTTTATTCATCAACTAACCGGATACCGCAGTACTAGTGAGGGGTGTGGATTGAAGAATTTGAAGAACGCTTTAGCCAAGCCCACCGGGGCCGCCTCGTCGCCCTGGGCAATGTGGATATGGAACGGGCATATCACCAAGCCGGATATCGAAAAGCAGTTGGGTGCCATCGTATCCAAAGGATTTGGCGGAGTCGCCGTTAGGCCGGGACGCGATATGTTTCCCGCTTATATGTCGCAGGAGTTTGTGGAAAACTTCGTGTTTGCCCTTGAACTCGCTCAAAAGAACAAAATCGGCGTACGCTTTGCCGACGACTTTTCGCTGGTTTGGCCGGGCACATTCGACAGTTTGATGAGCGATAGCCGCAAGATGCGGGCGGAGTATTTGGTGTTTGAGGGGGAGGTTTGCGCGGCGCCGGGCGAGCTTGAATTCGACATCGTGATTGACCCGGAGCGCGAGTATATGGCACAGACCATGAAGCGGGTGGGCAAGACCCCGCAGACCGGCGACGTCAAGCAGATATCCGTGCCGGTCGGAAAGAGCAGCTTCCGATGGAAAGCGCCCAGCGCCGACTGGTGCCTCCTGCTCTACAAGAAAGAGCAGGTCCGCGGGCTCTCCGGTTGCGGCGTGCCCAACCTGCTCAACCCAAAGGTCATTGATTCCTATATACAAAACTCCCTCGAAGCGCTAAAGAGCGGCATCGGCAAGTTTATCCCCAATACGTTTGAGGGCATCGTCACCGAGGTACCGGCTTTGCGTCCGGGCGGCAACGCCATCCTTTGGGACGACGACGTCGCCGTAAAGTACAAATCCAGGTACAAACGCGACCTGCTGCCCATGTTGCCCATGCTCTTCATGGATATTCCGGGCTCCGAGAGAGTGCGGATACAGGTCCACCGTTTCATATACGGACTCATGGCCGAGAGGCTGCCCATCGTCCTTGAGGCGTGGGCAAAGAAGTACCGGCTCTCGCAGTGGGTGCTGTGGCCGGAGACGGGGATGTACCGTCCCGAAAGCCCGCTTTGCGACGGATTTGTCCCGCCGGAGCCCGGTATCGCAACGCTCGGATTGCAAAACATGGACGGGTCGGTGGACAATTTCGCTCTGCTTCGAGCCGCCGCCGATGTCAACACAAACCAACATCGCCGCGATACCGTAACCATTATTGGGCGCAACCGCGTCGGCGTGGGCTCCTCGCTCTCCGACCTCAAGCGCGAAATTGATATCAGCCTCCTCTCCGGCCCGTCGCGCATCATAGTCGACGGGCTCTTCTTCAGCGCCGACCAGCGTAACGCCTACAAGACCCCTTACAACCCGTCGTGGTACTCGCCTGACTGGGAGCACGTAAAGCTTTTGTGCGACTACGCCGCGAGGACGCAGGAGGTGACAGTCGGGCTGCACACGTCGTGCGAGGTGGCGGTGCTCCATCCGGGCGACGCGCTCATGGGCGGTTACACGTCCGGCGACGGCGGGGCGGCGGCGGGATTGTCGCGTTTCCGCAATACTATAAACGCGCTCTGCTGTTTCGGCAAGGGTTTTGATATTCTCAACGAAGACCTGCTTTTGAGTTGTATGGTGCGGCAAAGCGGCGAGTTCGCCACCGCCGACCGCATCCGCAAGGGCAACTATCAGGCGCTCGTTATTCCCTACGCGCCGCTCGTCTCAAGGAGTCTGTTGGTATTCTTGGAAAAATTGGCCATAAAAGGCACTACGCTTGTATTTATCGACGATGCCCCCAAGGGTACCTACGAAGACGGCGCCACCTCTAATGTGGTATCGCGCATCCAAAAAATGGCCGCGCCGCGCCGCGAGAATGTGCACATCGTCTCCGTCGCCAACCTCAATGGAGCGTTGAGCGTTGTGAAGCCCGAGGCGCTGATACTGCGCGAAAGCGGCGAGAGCGCCGACATCGGCGTACAGGTCTATCACGACGAGGGCGGCAGGCTCTACGTACTGCACAACACGTTAAGTGACGCCGACCAAACCGTAATAGTCGAGGCGCAGGCCGACAAACACTTCGCCGTGCTTGATTGCGCAACCGGGAAGATAATTGAGATAGAGCCGTTTGAGGTAGAGAAGAACACGGCGAGATTGCGCCTCGCTTTTTCCCCGCTGCAAACGATGTTCATAGCCGCAACCTCTATCAAGCTGACCACGCAGCCCCCCGCCGCGGACCAGCCGAACCCGTTCATGCTCCCGCAGCGCACGTATCGGATTATCTTCAAGGAACAGTGGGACTTCGAGCCGCGCAGCCCCAGTGTCTTGCCGCTCTCAAACTGGACGGTCAGACTCGGCCTGAGCCGTGAGAGCGGGCAGATATCCCACTTCTACGAAGCGACCTTTGAGGTGCGGGACATCCCGCCGGAGACCGTCCTCATGATGAACGGTATGAGCCCCACGCGCGCGCCGTTCCACGGTATTGAGGTAACCGTCAACAATCTGCGTGTCGACAACGAACCGGATAACGGCGCCAAGAGCGGTCCGGGGGCGCACTTGACAGGTATCTTCGGTGAGAAGGCGCAGTGCATCAACATATCCAAGAAGATAATTAAGGGCCTCAACCGTATCTCCATACGTACGACCGGCATCGCAATAGACCCGCAGACGCTGGTCTACCCCCCGTTGATTGCCGGCAATTTCTCGGTCGCCAAAGGCAGCCACGGTCTGGCGATAGACAAAATAGCTCTGTTGGCCGAGCACAATTCATGGACAAAGCACGGATACCCGTACCTGTCGGGCCGCGGTTGCTACGCTCAAACATTCGAGGTCCCCAACGACTACGACAGATTGATGCTGCGCTTTTCAAAGACCTCCGGAACCGTTTACGTAAGGATAAACGAGGCCGAGGTGGGTATGCTCCACTGGTCGCCTATGGAGATAGACGTCACCAGATACTGTAATGCCCAGAGGAACAGGTTAGAAGTAGAAGTCGTGAACACGGCGGACAACGTCCTGCGCTTGGGTGGAAGGCCGTCGGGGATTACGGGAGAGGTATATATTGATGTCTACAAGGTGTGATTTGACCGGGATTAAAAGGATGTCCGAACAATGATACGCTTACAGTCGGACATCCTCTCCCTCGACCTCATCGACCCCCGCGACGCCCAGGACCGAACCAAATTAGGCTCCCGCTACTGCGCCGGCGGCTACATTTGGCAAGTATACGACGCCGACGGCACCCCCCTGCTCTCCGGCCCTCAATACCCCGCCGCCCCCTCCGTCTTCGACGGTCAAGGAATGCCCGATATGTTCGAGACGCCCTTAGGCGGCGAAGACGGCGCCATAGGCGACCAGGTTTGCGTAATCGGCGTAGGGCTGGTCGAAAAGTCAAGCGGCATCGTGCCTTTCCATCCTCGCAACAACCCGCGTGTTACGGAATTCTGCGTCTGGTATGTCGACAACGGCGACGACTGGGCGATAATGACCGCCGGGCAGCGCTTCGGCGAACGTTCAATAACAATACGCAGAGAGATACGGCTTCAGGGCGGCCGCGTCACGTCTATATGTACCGTTTTCAACATCGGCAAAGAGACGGTCGACCTGCGATGGTTCACGCACCCGTTCTTCCCTATTAACGACGACTTGATATGCGGAAAGGTCAGCCCCATGGTATCAATGCCGGATAACGCCGGCTATGAATTGGGCAACGATGGGGAGATTGGCATGAAACCGGGTTACCTGTGGGAGAAAGGTTTGTTCCAGGTATTATATGTCCCGATGACGAAGCTGCGTTTCACCGTCCCGCATCCCGTCGCGGGTTCAATCGACCTGAAAACGGATTACGACGTGGTTCGCTGCGCCGTTTGGGGGAACTTGCGCGCGTTTTCGTTCGAGCCGTTTATGCAATGCGCCGTCAAGCCCGGAGAAGACAGGTCTTGGGAATTTTACGCGGATTTTGGGGCGGGGTTCGGCTTCCGCCGAGGGATTTGAGCTTTATTTATTTTTTTTAATTTTTTTTGACAATGATATTTCACATATATTATATTATCACAATTATTACCTCATTGCTATAGTATATTTTTAAAAATTAAAGAAACGGAGATATGCTTAAATGCTCAGGCGTCTACTGATTACATTTGCGGCAACGGTGATTTTCGGAGGTACGCTCGTATCCTGCGGCGATAGCGTCGAGTCGGGGGGGGCGTTGAGTTGGAAGTCGGCGGTCGACGTTCCCGTGAACTTTTCGATGAAAGTCGGGAATAATCTCGGCACCGCGCTGTTGTCCCCCGGTTGTAAGGATTTGCCGCCTGACATTTTGCCCCCCGGCCTTGACTGTGATAGTTTGTCTCCCGAAGAGGAAGCGTTTGTGCAGGGTCTGATTGACAGCCTTGTGCCGGACAGCTACCTTTTGGATATCGGCAAGGGAACCGTTCCCACGACTTCCGATGTTATGGACTTTCTGAGAAAGCTGACGGATAGGGACATTAGATATTCGGTAGGGGTGACCAACGACACACCCGTAAAGCTCACCTTTTATGGAATGCTCTTTCCGCGGAACGACAGTGCGGCGAATATTAGTGTTGAGGCGTACTACGACATCATAAAAAATGACTCCGTAAGCGACGGACGCGTGAGTATATTCGGGAAGGGCGGGCTGTCCATGGATGCGTACGGTACGGGATGTTATCCCGACTGCGGGGAATTGTCGCCTCGAAACGACAGGCTTGACACTCTTGTTGTCGGTAATGGCAGGAATAAAAAAACATCGTTCTCGTACAGATGGCTTGTCATGCTTGAAAGGAGCGATTACGAAACTAACCTGGGCGATACGGCCAGTACATCGGATTCCGTCAGCATAAAGCTCAGGATGCGGTTTTCCGGTGTGAACAGCATGGACTCGCTCTTTACGCTTTGACGGCTCGGCGAAACAGCACAAATCAATATCTAAACCAAGTTAATATTCTCTAACGAGATGGGTAACAGACGTTGCTTTAACTATAAGGATGACCTTTTAGCCATGAAAAAAATTATCGGAGCGACAGCAATTCTCGCGGCCGTCGCGAGTCTCGCTTTCGGCGACGGCGGCGACAACCCCTCGGGCATCGCCGGCGCGCAATCGTCAGGCGCATCGGGCGTGTTCATTATAGACCGGTCTTGGGCGACGGGGAACCCCGCGCTTGTCGGGCTTGAGAGCCGGAGCCAAAACCGGTTATCGCTCTTTCCCACATCAATAGCGCTGTGGAACGACAGGGTCGCGCTGCCGTTCACCGCCGCGTCCTCCGCAAAATCCTACGTGACGATGCTAATGCGCGAGAGTTTCGGCATACGCAAGGGGCTCTCCCCCGATGATGTCTCCGAGAAATTGACGGACGAACTGGGCGACGGAATATGCTTTTACGCGGGGAGCCAAAGCACACCCGTCGATTTTGCGGCATCCGGTTTTGGGGTTAACGTGAGGACGTTCGGCGAAGCCGACATGAAAATTCCCGGCGGGCTCTTTATGCCGTTCTTCTCGGCGACCGACGGGCTTTTGGCCGGCAAGAGCCTCGACCTCTCCGACACGCGCATCGGCGCTATATTTGCGTCGGAAATCGGTTTCAAGCTCGGTCGCCATATCGAGGTTCCGGTTATCGGCGACATTCTGTCGCTCAACAAGGGCGCGGCGGGCGTGGGCGTAAAGGTATTGTACGGCCACTACTATTACAGCGTGGCGGCGAGCGAAAACAGCGCGCTCTACTACGATACGGTATCCAACAAATACAGGATTGACGCGGGTTTCGATGTCGTAAGCGCCGAGGGCGGTTACGGTTTGGGGGTTGACCTCGGAACCGTTTTCCACAACGACAACCACGCGGTGTCAATCGACGTCCAGGATATAGGCATGATATTGTGGGACGGTAAAAACGTACGCAGGGGGACGACAAAGTCCGGGGAGCTTGACTTAAACGACAAGGAATTTGATTTCTTTACGGCAAAAGCCAAACCCGACGGCGAGAATTATGTTATGTGGCTGCCTATGGCCCTAAACGTCGGATATATTTATTATTTGGATATGTCCGCGCGTTACGGAAACGAATTCGGCATATTTTTAGGTTACCTCACGGCAAGCCTCGATTACAACCAGCAGTTGATGTTGGGACCCGGTAAAAACACATACGCCCCCCGCGTCTCGGCCCGGACCAAGCTTGGGTTTTTGAGGGGTTATCTGCCCGTACGCTATGGAATAATCGGCGGCGGGCTTGAAAAATTAGCCTCAACCGCGGGCGTGGGATTTGACGGCAAGTACCGCTCTGTCGACCTGTCCTACAAAGCCGTGGGAAGCCCTGTCCTCTTACCCAAAAAGGGCTTCGAACTCGCCTTCAGTCAAACGTCGGTGTGGGGCGGCAGGGGCAACGCGAAAAGCAAACGCAAAAAGGCGCCGCCGGCTATTCAGATTGCGCCGGCCGCGCCGGTCGATACGGTACCCCAATCACCGCAGGCGGTTCAAGAAGCGCCGGTTGATATGTTAATCGCGCCGCCAGCTATTCAAGAAGCGCCGGTTGATACGCTAATCGCGCCGCCAACTATTCAGGGAAGGACGGTTGATACGCTAATCGCGCCGCCAGCTATTCAGGAAAGGACGGTTGATACGCTAATCGCGCCGCCAGCTATTCAGGGAAGGACGGTTGATACGCTAATCGCGCCGCCAGCTATTCAGGGAAGGACGGTTGATACGCTAATCGCGCCGCCAGCTATTCAGGGAGGGACGGTTGATGCCGTACCGGTGCCGCCACAGCCGGAACCTAAGACATCTTCACCGCCTCCGCCGGAACGCCGGGAATAGGAAACTTCACTTATAGTTCAACTGCCCGGAAACCTCAACCAGCGTCTCGCCGTTTGGCCTTAGCCTCTCGTTACGCGCTTCGTCGTATACCGTTAACCAGAATCTAAACGTCTTTATCCTCTTATCGGTGGGCATGGTGATTTTCCCGTTGAAGTTGTTGATATCCATGAATTGGCTGTGGTGGATGCCGGCGGTCTCGTTCCTGTCCAATTGGAACTGCCGGTAGACACGATGTTTCTCAGGTATCCTGTTCCCGTCCATTGTGACGGTGGTGTCTATGGGGTGGGCGATAGCGTCCAAGAAGTATGTGTATCCGTCTTCCACGTCAATGACGGAATTTCCGCTGTTGTCGAGTACTGTTGAGTCGAGCCTGATACCGCTCTTGTTGTCGATATTTCCCACATCGTTTCCTCTGGCTTTGTAGACGACCACCCTGTCGACTATCGGGCGGTTGTTTACGGGAATGCCGGCGGATTCGAAGTGTTTGTTGTAGCGTATGTACTGCGTACTTGTTATGGTGTGCGGCAACCTGCCGGGTTCTTGCATTTTTGTAAATACGCGCATGGGGACGGTGAAGTACTGGAGTATGGGTATCAGCATTCCGGCGAATGAGGGGTTGACGGCGTCGACATGGTCGGCGTACTGTTCTATCATATCGACTATATCCATCTTTGTCAACGTATCGAATCCGGGCGGGAGTCTCTCCCTCAAAGACGCCGGCAGCGCGTCTGCCCAGTCTTGCGGGATGGATTTGCTGGTTTTCACTATATCGGGCGGTATCGGAATCTTAAATCTGACGGCCTGCGTGTTCGGCGAAAAAACATACGGTTCGCTCTCCGCTATAGGCTCCAGGCGCATTGAGTCGACCACCGTCGTATTTCCGAGAAGGTCGCTAATCACGTTGAAAGACACCCACCACTGCAAATAGCCGTCTAAATCCTCCACGCGTTTGCCGGCGAAAACGGCCGTCAAAATGATTGTATCGCCGGGAGCGGCGTCGGCGGGGTCCCAAACGTATTTGAGCATACGAAATTCGTTTTCGTCAACGCGTTGGTAGGATGTGGAAAATTGCTCGCACCCGAAGAACGCGAACGCCGCTACGGTTATCGTCGCGATTATTGATAAAAATCCGTTCATTGATTACTTACCTCCGAATTATGTTGATTTTAATCATGCCGAACCATAGTCAGAATTCCGCCCTCACTCCGGCCGCGGCTAACGGTATCATCGATATTTTTTGTTTCTCCGTATAATTATAGTTGTAATATGTAAGTTCGGGGCTCTTGTAGAGCGGCCAGAGCAGGTTTTGTAAATCGACGTAGTACGTCAATATAAACTTTTTGTAAATTTTCTTCTTGTCAACCCTCATGTCAAGTTGTAGAAACGGGTCTTGCCGCTCCGTGTTTCTCTCGCCGTAAACCGGGCGTATGTTTTTTGAGTTCTCGTTCTCGACCGTCGCGACTATCGGGGACGTCGGTTTTCCGCTCACAAAGCGCATTCTTCCGCCTATCTCCCAATTTTTCTTCAGGCGCCAGCTGCCGAGCAGTTGCAGGTTGTGCGGCTCGTCGCGGCTTGAGAGAATGTACATTCCGTCGCGATTGCTCCACGTCTCGCTCCTCGCGAGCGTGTACGATATCCACCCGAAGAATTTTTCGGAGCGGGAGTGGCGCAACATAAGCTCCAGCCCGTACATTCGCTGTTTTCCGTCGCTGAAGTAGCGCCTCTGTATCTCAAGAGTGGGATCGTAGTCGTCGATGGCACTGTAGGAGCGCGCGACGTCCCAAATACGGTTGAAATACGTCTGCGCGTCTAAGCTGATGAGGTCGCTTATCTGCCACTCGAAGCCCGCGATATAGTGCGCGGCTTTCGTCGACGGCAGGTCGGGGCTGCCGAAGTCCTCGTGAGTGGACAGGCCCATCGGCTCCGGGGTCTGGCTGTATGTGCCGGTCGCCGCTTTCAGCGTGTGTTTGTCCGTCAGCCGGTAGCGTCCGCTGATTCTGAGGGAGGGTTCGCCCGACCAGCCGCGACGGCCATCCTCCGCGCCGTAATCCCAAAACGCCGGCAACGCGCTCCCCCCATAGTCAAGCTCCGGGTAGTAATCGTAGCGGATGCCGGGTATGAGCAGCAGCTTTTCAACGGGTTTCCACTCGACGTTGGCGTAGCCGCCCACGATGCCGTATAGCTGATTCTCGAATGTAGTCCTCAAAATCAGGTTTTGGCCGCCGGTAAACTCCAATTCCATATTCTCATTCAGCACCTCAATATCCGCGCCGATGTTTACGGTCAACGCGTCGCTCGCGGTAAACGTCGCCTGGTCGCGCAGGTGCCCCAAGAGCGGCTTCTCCTTGATATCGGCGAACCCGAAAGCCGACGTGTTATTCGCGATGTATGTGCCGGAGAGGCGCAGCGTGTTCGTCCATTTATCGCTTACGCGGCTCGAAAGCCCCGCCGTGAGCGTGTGGAACATGACCATCATATTCATCTCGTCGAGCTGCCCGTCAATCTCGCTTGAACCGCGGTTCATCGACGGGATGAACACGCCTATGCTGTCGCGGCTGCCTATCATTGAGACGGAGAGGCGATGGTTACTGTTTATTTCCACATCCGTTCTCAGCAGGTAGTCCCAATAGAACGGCGCCATTGATATGGACGTGTGCTTCGGGTCGGATATGTCGAAGTAGAGCCTCAAAAGGTCACCGGCGAAGTACCGCCGCCCCGAAACCATAAACGAGATTCTCTCATTGACGGGACCCTCAAAGAAAAGCGCGCCGGCGAGCATACTGAAATCGGCGTAACCCTGCAGCCGGTCAGTTTTAGGCTTACGCGTGTTCATCTCTATCACCCCCGCGACCGCGCCGCCGTAACGCGACGAGAAACCGCCCGGGTAAAAATCCACTCCGTCAAGCGCGTCCGACGGGTAGATGGCCGTCAACCCGCTCATGTGATACAGAAGAGGGACGGTCATCCCGTCTATGTAGTAACGCGATGCCCAACTCGGCGCGCCGCGAACCACAACCTCCGTGCCGCCAAACGCCGGACGCGCCACGCCCGGCATAGCCTGAACCACGCGGACAGCGTCGCCGCCAAGCCCCGGTATGCGCTTCACCTCCGCTAAAGATATGCGGTGACGGCTCACCTCCTTCTCCTCCGCCCTGCCGTAGACGACGAGTTCGTAGCCGGCGTAGTCCAAACGCGTGACGTAGTAGAGAACCTTCACCTCCTCCGACTTGGATATGCGCTCGTTGGTAGAATAAGGCTCGTAATCCGGGGCCTGTACGCTGACCTTCACTTGACCGGACGGCAGCGAGTAAAACCGAAACGCGCCGACGGAATCGGTGGTCACGGCAAGGCGAGAGTCCTCCCACGCCTGCCCCTCTATGGAGCCTATCTGCTCCATATACAGGGAGAACGGCACGGCAAGCGAGGTATCGGAGAGCGTATCGGCAAATTGCAACACGACAAGCGCGTCGGCGACAGGCCTGCGCGTCCCGCGCTCGACAAGAGTACCGCTGAGGTTGACATAGCTTTTGGGGGCGGTAACAACGTCACGCAAACTGAACCGGTACTCGTACTGCAGCATCACGGCGACGGCCTCCCCGTCCAAAGCCCGCGCCGGAGAGAACTTGAATTTTCGGGCGGCGTTGAGCGCGCTCGCGTCGAGCGCCGGGTGGAGCGGACGAACCACGGCGGCGCTGTCGACCGCGCCGGTCTCGCTGACCAAAAGCTCAAGCAAAACAGCGCCCTCAATCCCGGACTTTATCAGGCTGTCCGGATACTTAGCCTCCACGAACTGGGTGAGCACTGGCATCTTTTCCAAGGCGCCTTCGGGGTCTAAATACTCGATTTCATCCGTTAGTTCTATTGGAGCGTCGTCCGTATTAACAGCGCCGACACCGTTGGAACTGTCGATATCGCCGTTGACCTCGTTGCCGAGGCCGGCTGCCTCTTCGCTCAAATCAATCACATCTTCCGATTCCGCATTGACAGCGGGGACGGCGGCGCTTTGCGGCAACGCCGGACAGGGAGCGAGCGCTACGATTATGGCGACCGGCCAAACAGCCGCATATTTCCGTTTAATGGTCATATTCATACCGGTTAAACACCCTGTCGATGTAAAATTGTTACTTTTTTGGAATTAAAATCAATCCAGAACCTCACCTTTGGGGCTAATATCAAATGAGTCGCCCAGCGCCGGATAATAGACATTCTGGTAACCCTTGCTTCTCAGCGCGTCTTTAAACGACGTCGCCTGATCCGCTTCGCCGTGGAACAGGAAAATATTCTTCAGCCTCGCCGGATCGTTCAGGCCGACGTAGTCCAACAGCTCCCGTCTGTCCGCGTGGGCGCTAAAGGCGTCTATTACCTTTATTTTGCAACGAACATGGTGGTCTTCCCCGAATACTTTGACGACTTTCTCGCCGTCCATAATTTTACGCGCAAGCGTGTCTTTGGCCGCGTAGCCTACGAACAGCAGCAACGTCTTGGGGTTTTCCATATTGTTCCTGAGATGATGCAAAATCCTGCCGCCCTCCGCCATTCCCGAACCGGATATTATCACGTGCGGAAATGTTTGGCCGTTTAGCTTCTTCGAGCCGTCTACGTCGTGTATATACGTCAACCGCGAAAAGCCGAAGGGCTTCTCATTGTGGTCCAAAAATACTCGCCTCGTTTCCCTGTCCAAATAGTGCAGGTACGAGTTGAAAACCTCCGTCGCGTCGCAGGCCATAGGGCTGTCTACGTATATGGGCATATCGGGCAGCCTGTTTTGGTCGAACAGTTTATGCAATATGTAAACGACTAACTGCGTCCTTCCGACCGCGAATGACGGAATGATAATCTTTCCCCCGGCAGCGGCCGTTTCGCGGATAGCCGTTTCCAGCTCCTCCTCCACCACGCCGAAATCGCTGTGGTGCCTGTTCCCGTAGGTACACTCCATAATCAGCATATCCAAGTCGCGCAGGACGTTTGGGTCGTTGGTCAGCGGCATATTGGGGCGCCCGATGTCGCCCGTGAACCCCACGCGCAGCGGCTTTCCGCCCGACCCGCGCTCCGTCACCTCAAGGTGCAGGCCCGCCGACCCAAGAATATGCCCCGCGTCGCGCATCATGACCTCCACGCCCGGCGCCGCCTCGAATTGCTCGTTAAACTCTTTCCCCTGAAATAGCCCCATCGCCCTCTCCACATCGCCGATAGTGTAGAGCGGCGCCATCTCCGGCTGGTGCTGGCGCTTTCGGATGACGTTGACCCACTCCAAGTCCTTCTCCTGCAAGTAGGCGGAGTCGCGCAGCATTATCTTGCAGAGGTCTATGGTGGCCGGAGTGGCGTATATCGGCCCCTTAAACCCCTGTTTTACGAGGTTGGGGATGTTGCCGCTATGGTCTACGTGGGCGTGTGTGAGTATCAGCGCGTCGACCTCGGCGGGGTTGAAGAGGAAGTTGTGGTTGCGCTCGTAGGTCTCCTGCCGCCGCCCCTGAAAAAGCCCGCACTCAATCAGTATCCTGTTCCCGTTGACAGTAAAAAGCACCTGAGAACCGGTAACGGTCTGCGCCGCCCCGCAAAATTTGATGTTCATTATACCGCCTGTCCTTTTCTTTAATTTATTTCCGTAATACCCTAAAGGCCGTACAGGGGATTAAGTCTTATGCCTGGCGTCCTTTTCCGGGAGCTTGAAACCTTTTGCAATTGTGCAACGGCAAAATCCGCTTCGTACTTTTTTACTTTTCCGGTGATATATGCGGACAGTCTGATTTCGTTTTAGCTTCCTTTATGCCGTCGGCTTTAAAATCATCGCGGGCAGCGGTTTTTTATAGCACACTAATAATATAACAGATGCGTTAGGATTTTTGCAATATTTTTTAAATTATTTACGGATATGGCCACTCTAAAAAAGCACATTGACGTCCTCATCATTCCCACAGCCATATTTATCGAAGACGTTGCCAACCCCGGCAATGATGTGTGCGTAAACGTTCGGCAAATAGACTTTTTAGAGGTGTTCGGATTCGATTGCGGCCGGGTTTTGAAAGTTTGTTTAAATATTTTGAAGGTTTTTTACGAACTTGATAATGAGTAGCCATATAGCCAAACCGCTTGATACGCGAAAAAGCTTCTATCGTATTTTAAATCGATTTTGTGAAGATGCGATGAAACTTAACACGGCGCATCCGCATGGCGGCGCGCAATTTCCGTTTTATCATATTAAATCTAAGGAGGTTTGTCGATATGAACACAGTTCGCTCAACAGGAAAGATGAACGCGGCGGTATTGGGTATCATCGCGATGGCATTGTGCTTCGCGTGGGGAGCGTGGGCGCAGTATCCGGCTGTTCCGGCGGATTTGGGAGACACCGGCGACGCGGAAGCCATACCGGTCATCACCATAACCAAACAACCCTCGGCGGCGATTACCTTAACGCAGGGCCAAAGTGACACCTTGACGATTGAGGCAAGCGTGACGATGGGCGCGACACTAAGTTATCAGTGGCACTACGCCAACGCCGCCGTCAACTGCGCGGACGAAACCGCCGGCTGCGAAGAGGGGTGGACTACGGAGCTTTACGGCGCAACAGGCGCGTCTATTATGTTCTCCGCCGCCGATTTTGAGGAAGGAACGCACGTATTCTATTGCGTGGTAAGCGCGACGAACGGCGCGGTATCCGTACAATCCGACGACGCGATAGTGACGGTAACAGCCCCCGTGTCCGTAGCCTCCGCCGACCGCTTGATAGCATCGCATAATCCGGGCGGCGGCGCGGCGGTATCGCCGGTAACTGCGCTGACCGCGGAATTCACAACCGGCCCGAACCCGGTCGCGCGGCGGAGCGGCGGCGTGAATTTCTTTAGGACGGGCAATGGTATAAGGAACGCGACGTTTTACGTCTACGACGCCTCAGGCGACGTCGTGAGGAAAATCAGCGTAAACGGCAGGGCCGTCGGCCACTTAGGTAAGCGGACAGTGGGCGCGTGGGACCTGCGTGATTCCAGGGGGCGCTTGGTGCCGGACGGGAGCTATGCCATTAAAGGGGTGCTCGTAACGAAGGACGGCAAGAAAGAGACCGTTTCGCTGGTTTTGGGCGTGAAATAACGCCTGCGCGCTGATGTTAAGATATCGAGGCCGATATTGGGGGGCGGACAGATATGTCCGCCCTTTTTCTTACGAATGTTTGGTGTTGGCTTTAAGTCAAAGATTTTGTTTTTAACCCCCCGATTTATTATATTCACCTAATTGATAACCAAACCCCAACCCTCAAAAACCGAAAGGCTGCGACGTCAAACTATATGAGCGCAACAGACAATACACCGGCATCGGTACCCGCGCCGCCCCCGCCGTGCCCAACCAGGCACGGCATAATTTTGACGGAAAAGGCCCCGAAGCCGATAGGCCCCTACAGTCAGGCGATAGAGGTAAAACCTCTGCTCTTTGTATCGGGCCAGATACCGCTTGACCCTGTGAGCGGTGCCGTCGTGGCCGGCGGTTTTGAGGCGCAAGCCGAGACCGCGCTCGCCAATCTGCGGGAGGTTTTGGCCGCGGCCGGGCTGTCATTCGCCAATTTGGTCAAGACCACCGTATTTTTGCGCAATATGAGTGATTTTTCGTGCTTCAACCTCGTGTACGAGAGAACCATGAACGGGGCCGCGCCCGCCCGCAGCGTCGTGGAGGTCTCTTCGCTGCCCCGCGGCGTCCTTGTGGAAATCGAGGCAATTGCGTGCCGGTGATGAAGCAGGAGTACGAGGTCCGCCTCGACCTCTTTGAGGGGCCGCTTGACCTGTTGCTCTACCTTGTCAACAAGGCGGAGGTCAACATCGCGGACATCAAGGTCGCCGAGATAGCCGCGCAGTATTTGGCCTATATCGACATAATGCGCGACCTGAACATCGATGTCGCCGGCGAGTACCTCCACATGGCGGCCACGCTGGTCAGGCTGAAAGCGCGGGAGCTTCTACCCGACTCGCCGCCCGAAGTCTTCGATGACAACGAGGGCGGGATAAACGACCGCGAGCAGCTTATCGCCGCGCTCTTGGAGTACCGAAAGTTCAAGGAAGCCGCGGGCGCGCTGAAAGGCATCGAGGCCAGGAACTTCGGGGCCTACGGGCGGGGAAGGGCGGAGGACGTCGACAGCATAGCGGCGGACGGCGGCGAGGGCGGCGCCGCGGTGGAAAACGTGTCGATATTCGACCTGATTACCGCGTTCAAGAGTATCCTGGACAGGGCGGCTTCGGCGACGGAAGCCAACCATGTGGTGGAGGTTGACGACTGCAAGGTTGATGACAGGATAGAGCGCATATTCACGGTGTTGAGCGACGCGGCGCGTGGAAGCGAGGTGCGGTTCGAGGAGCTGTTCGCGGACGATAAGCGGAGAATCGCGCTCGTCGTTACGTTTATGGCGATACTGGAACTGGTGAAAATGCGGCGGATACTGTTTAGACAGGAAGAGACGTTTGGGGAAATATTTGTTTCACGTGTTGATAATAACCGGGAGAGTTTGAATTGACGGAAATAAACGAAAGCGGTATCAATAACGATACTAACGATGGTATTAATACCGATGTCGGCGGCAATATCAATAACGATACCGGTATTAATATTGATGACGGCGTCAACGACGGTACCGACAACGGTATTAATACCGATGCCGCCGATGTCGTTAACGTCGATACCCAACCCCAACAGGACGAAGGCTCTATTGACGGGACGCGAATTTTAGAAGCCCTGCTATTCGCCTCCGACGAGCTCCTCACCTCCTCGAAACTAAAGGCCATCCTCCCCGGCTCCCCCGACGCGCGCCATATACGCAAGATGGCGGGCGAGATAAACGAACGGTTGCTTACGGAAGGGCACCCGTTTGAAATCATTGAGGCCGGCGGCGGATACCTGTTCCGTACGCTAGCCGCGTACCACCCCTACGTCAGGAAGCTCTACAAGGAACGCGCCGCCAAAAAGCTGTCGCTGCAGGCGCTTGAGTGTTTGGCAATCATCGCCTACCGTCAGCCCATATCCAAAGCCGAGGTGGAGGGGATTCGCGGTGTGCTCTCCGACGGGGCGATGAAGACACTCCTCGAGAGGAAGCTCATAGACCTCTGCGGGCGCAGCGACAAACCCGGGCGGCCCATGCTCTACGGGACGACCGGCGACTTTTTGCGCTACTTCGGCATAAACAAAATCGGCGACCTGCCGCGTGTGGAAGAATTTGAGCAAATGGCGCGCGCCAAGATGGACGAGATGTCGGCGGACGAACTCAGCGGAGAGAAAGAAGTCGTGGCGGAAGACGCCTGAAGCGCCAATATAATATTGACACAATCACAAGCGCCATAGTATATTTAAGGGGAGACGCGCCGGCATACCGGCCTAATAAACGCGGAGACAAAAGCCAATGACGTCAGACCCCTTGCAGATGTCCTTCCTGCCCGACCCTCCCACGGAGCCGGTACGTGTTATCGATTCAAGTGTCGGCGCCACCCGCCCCGGCAAATTCCAATACGGCACCGCCGTCGGCATGACCGCAACCGCGTCCGCAACCGCCCCGGCCGCCCGGCCGCATAAATCACACCACAAGAAAAAGCCGGACGACGCAGACCTGACGGCAACCGCCTCCACGCCGCTCATGCGCCAGTACAACGACATAAAGTCCCGCAACCCCGACACCGTGCTGCTCTACCGCATGGGCGACTTCTACGAGATGTTCAACGACGACGCCAAGGTCGCCAACAAGGTACTCGGCATCACCCTCACCTCCCGCTACCAGGGCGGCGCCGAGAATACCGCGCTTGCCGGATTCCCGCATCACGCCCTCGACCGCTACGCGAACAAACTCGTCCGCGCCGGCTATAAAATAGCCATCTGCGAACAGACCGAAGACCCCAAGTCCGCCAAGGGACTCGTAAAACGCGATGTCGTGGAGGTCATCACCGCCGGCACGGCCACGGAGGACAGTTTCATCGAGGAACGCGCCAACAATTTCATCGCCGCCGTCTACTATTCTCCAAAGTCAAGCGCCTGCGGACTCGCGGTTTGCGACCTGTCAACCGGATTCTTTCAGGTGGAAGAGATGGAACGCGAGGCCGCGGAACACGAGCTTGTCCGCGTCGACCCGGGCGAAATCCTCGTCGCGACGGAGCAGGCCGAAACTTTGGAACAATGCACGCGCTCTCTTTATCGCAGGATATATATCTCCAAATACGAAGATTGGAAGTTCGATACGGACACCGCTGCGGAGGCGTTAACCAAACACTTTGACATTGCCTCCGTCCAGGGACTCGGTCTTGAGGGTATAGATTGCGCCGTTCGCGCCGGCGGGGCGCTCATACGCTATCTAAAAGAGCAGAAGAAGAGCGACCTGCGCCACATCACGGCCATCGCCCCGCGGGCGGCCAAACAGTTCGCGGAGTTAGACCCGTCCACCATCAGAAATTTAGAATTGTTTAAGCCTATGCAGTCCGACGATACCGAGGGCGCGCTGATATCCGTGCTCGACTGCACAAGCACCGCGCTTGGCGCGAGGATGCTGCGGCGCTGGCTTGCTCACCCGCTCATATCCGCGGACGTCATAAACGAGCGCTTAGACTGTGTGGAGTGGTTCAAACGCGACACATTTACACGCGGAGAAGCCGAATTGTTCCTGAAGTCCATCGCCGACTTGGAACGCCTTGTCTCCCGCGTGACCTTCGAACGCGCCAACGCCCGCGACATAAACGCCCTGAGGCGCTCGTTCGAGTCGTTCCCCAAACTGCAAAAGGCGCTCGCCGCGTGTAACATTTCGCACATCTGCGCCATCTGTAAGAATCTGTCCGGATTTGAAGACTTGGCAAGCCGCATAGCCGCGACGCTCGTAGACGACCCTCCGCTCTCCGTCAAAGAGGGCGGCATCATCCGCCAGGGGATAGACCCCGACCTCGACGAATTCCGCGACGCGGCGGTCAACGGGAAACTGTGGATAGCAAAGCTGCAGGAGAAAGAGCGGAAGCGCACCGGCATCTCGTCACTCAAGATTGGCTACAACAAAGTCTTCGGCTACTACATAGAGGTTTCCAGCGCCAACACCCACCGCGCCGTCCCGGACAACTATATGCGCAAGCAGACCTTGTCAACCGGCGAGCGTTACATTACGCCGGAGCTTAAAGAGATGGAGGAGAAGGTGCTCGGCGCGGAGGAAAAACTATGCGTGCTGGAGTTCAACGTCTTCGCCGCGCTGCGAAAGGAAATCTCGTCGCACTGCGAGCGGATACAGCTGGCGGCGCAGGCGATAAGCGCGCTCGACATCTTCGTGTCGCTCTCCCGCATAGCCGCGGAAAACGCCTACTGCCGCCCGACGGTAAACGACGGCGCCGACATCGTTATCAAGGAAGGCCGCCACCCCGTGGTGGAGAAACTGTGCGACGGCGGAGAGTTTGTGCCAAACGACACCGACCTGCTGTCCGGCGAATCGCAAATAGCCCTAATCACCGGCCCTAATATGGCCGGAAAGTCAACGTACTTGCGCCAAACCGCGCTCATCGCGATAATGGCGCAGATGGGTTCTTTCATTCCCGCCGCCTCCGCGCAAATAGGCATCGTCGATAAGTTCTTCACGAGGGTAGGCGCGTCGGACAGGTTGGCCCGCGGGCAGAGCACTTTTTTAGTGGAGATGATAGAGGTGGCCAACATCCTCAACAACGCCACGGATAAATCGCTTGTGCTGCTTGACGAGGTAGGCCGCGGGACATCGACTTTCGACGGCATCTCCATCGCGTGGTCGGTGGCCGA
>JAITCM010000134.1 GCA_031283085.1 Chitinispirillales bacterium
GTGGACATACTGCGCGACAACAAGATTCCGCAGTACGGCGTACCGGAGCGGGCGGCCAAGGCGCTGCTCGAAATGGTGAACTACAGCAATTACCGGAAGCGCCCCGCGCGCAAGGTGGATGCCTTTGACGTTGACAAAAAGGTAGTGGCGGATATAATAGCCGACTACCGCAAGCGCGGTGTTCACGAGATAGGCGAGGTTGACGCCAAAGCCGCGATGAGGGCTTACAAGTTCAACGTTCCCTCCGGCAAGTTAGCCAAAACCGCCAAAGAGGCCGGGCAGTTCACGGAAGAGATGGGCTATCCCGTGGTGATGAAGATTTCGAGTCCCGACATCCTGCACAAGTCCGACGCCGGCGGCGTGAAAGTCGGCCTCAAAAACCGCGCCGAGGTTGAGGAGGCCTTCGAGAAGATGATGGTCACGGTCAAGGAGCGCGTGCCCAAGGCGGATATCAAAGGTGTGTTGCTGGAGAAGATGATAGGCGGCAAGGACGAGCAGGAGGTGCTTATCGGTATGAGCAAAGACCCGCAGTTCGGCCCCGTAATCATGTTCGGCTGGGGTGGCATCTACGTGGAGGTTCTGAAAGACGTCTGCCAGAAGTTAGCCCCCCTGACCGCCGACGAAGCGATGGCGATGATACAGGGCACCAAGGTTTACAAGATGCTAAAAGGCGCCCGCGGGGCGAAGCCGAGCGACATCAAGGCCGTGGTAGAGAACCTGCAGCGCATCTCCCAGTTGGTAACGGACTTCGAGGACATCGCGGAGATAGACATCAACCCGCTGAAAGTCGGTTTAGAGGGGACTGGGGCGACATTGCTGGACGCCAGAATCATCCTTACGAGGTAATGGCGGTTAGTGGGTAGAGGTTTTGTGGACAGGCGCCGCCGAGCCGGGGGTGCCTGTCTATAAATAACAAAGTTATTTGCATCCACCCTACGTCATACATTATATTAATCCAGTAAACAAATACCGTAACTCATCCCAACGCCAACAGACCGCGACGTGGGTGGTTATTTGTGAAAAGCGGACTAATATGAGATACGCGCCTAACATCCCCGAAGAAGAACTCAAGAACCGCGTCGGCAAAGACTTCTTCGACCGATTCGACTACCAGGGAATCAAGGGCAAAATCGACTTTGCCGTAAAGCCGAAAAGGTCCGACCGGGAGAGCATCCTTGATGACGAATACTACCTCTGGGCGGAAGCCAAAGCCGCCGCAACCGACATCCTGATAATGCTTACGCAGTTAATACTAACCATCGGCAAAGCCAGAACTTTCGACGCGGTCAACCCACCGCACTTCCTCAGTTGCTTCGACCGCGAAAAAATCGCCTTTGTGCCGTACCACGATATTATGGATGTCTTTTCCTTAAATGACTTTAACTGGAAAGTCGCGCCGTCCAACCGCGAGACCAAAGAATTTAAACTCGTCCACAGCCGAATAAGCGCAATCATCAACGGCGTTAATACATATACTTTCAACTTCGCCAAAGACGAAAAAGAACTTAGAGAATTCATCAAAAGCAACTTCGCCGCCGGAAAAGAAAGCGTCGCCAAAATCCAAATCAACAAGAATAACTTCAAACGGATTTACGATAGGTGGGTTACCGACGTGATGCCGACCATCAACGTTATCTGGCCGGCGGTGAAAAAAGCCGGCATCCTCGACTGCGATTTCTACCTTGCCGACCTGCTCTCCGCCAACAACCAAACCATAAGGGAAAAACTGTCGGTGCTGCTCAACAGCGACAGATACCGGTACAACAAGCAAATGAACGAGACCGGCATATTTTCATGGGAAGCCGACTTTGTTGACTGCCAAAAAGCCCACAAACGGTTTTGGGCAAAGTACGAGCGTCCCCCCAAAGAGGAATACTGGGACTACATCATCGAACGCCGCGACCTGCTCGTGCCCCAAGACGTGCGGGAACGCAAAGGCGCGTTCTTTACCCCTCCGCAATGGGTGGCCAAAGCCCACGACTATCTTGCCAACGTTTTCGGGGAAGACTGGCAGGATGAGTACTACGTGTGGGACAACAGCGCGGGGACCGGGAACCTGCTAAATGGGCTGGTGAACAAAGATAATCTATGGGCATCAACCTTAGACAAAGCCGATGTTGATGTTATGCACGACAGGATTGAGAACGGGGCGAACCTGTGGAAAGAACAGGTCTTCCAGTTCGATTTCCTAAACGACGAGTTCTTGCCGGAAAGCAAGGGCGGGAAACTGCCGGATGGGCTGTTTGAGATAATTAGCGTTCCGAAAAAAAGAAAAAAACTTATTTTTTTGATTAATCCGCCGTACGGGGAGGCTGGGAACGCCAAAACAAGGGCGCGGAAAGGCTCCGACAACGAAGCGGAGCATAAAGCCGGGGTAAAGGAAAGCAGGATGAGCAAGCGCTTCCACGGCGTTATAGGCGGCGCGGCCCTCAACGAAAAATACGTGCAGTTTTTTGCCCGTATTTGCGCCGACGTACCCGATTGCAAAATGGCGGCTTTTGTTACGCCAAAATATGTTTGCGGTCCCAATATGAATTCATTCCGCAATTTTTGGAAAGCGCAATATTTGGGCGGTTTCGCGACCCCGGCAACAACGCACGACAACTGCTCCGGCGATTACCCCATCTGCCTCTTTATATGGGATTTGGCGCGGAAAAACAAGTTTCCGGCTGAAGTTCCATGCGACATTTTTAACGCAAACGAAGATTACGAGGGGGTGAAGGTTTTCCGCGTACCGGAAGATAAAACAATCAACGACTTTATGAGGCAGTATAAATTGCCGAAAAGCGAAATCAGCAAAAAAAATTATATCGGAATTGCAAGATGCGACAGTCCTGATTCTCAAAGAAACAGTTACTGTTGGATTGCCTTAAATTTTAATACCGCGCACTCTCATATTTTGTATATAAATGACAAAAATTTAATTCCGTTTACGGTCTATTTTGCCGTCCGCCATGTCATTGAACACACATGGCTCAACGACAGCGACCGGTATTTCTTCCCCAAAAAAGAATGGGAGAAAGACAAAACATTCCAAAACGATTGCTTTGCCTATACGCTATTCCACAACCAGAATAAAATCAAATCCCGCGAAGGGACAAACCATTGGATTCCTTTTACTGAAGAAGAAGTCGGCTGCAAGAAGCGTTTCAAGAGCCGTTTTATGACTGATTTCATCGCGGGAAGAAAAGATAACGCTGATTATGTTTTGGCGGAGCCGTCGTCGCTATACGGCAACTCCGACGAAGCTTACTGCATAATAGCGGAGCCGTTGCCGCTATACGGCAGTTTCTTAGATGTGGGCGGATTGGGTGGCGGCTCTAAGCCGCCGGAACCCCTCAAGTTCTCCCGCGAGGCCTCCGCGGTTTTTAAAACCGGGTTGGAGTTGTGGAGATACTACCACAAACAGCCCAAAGCCAACGTCAACGCCTCGTTCTACGACATCCGCGAGCACTTTAAAGGCAAGAACGACAAGGGCAGGATGGGCGGCAAGTCAACCGACGAGCGCTACAACGAACTTATCGGCATTTTGCGCGAGAAGTTAAAAATTCTTGCTAAGAAGATTGAACCCAAAGTCTATGAATACGGCTTTTTGATGGCGTGATTTCCGTAATAAAAACAATGAACATAAAATAGAGAGACCGCGTTAAAAAGTTGGGCAGTCATACTATAAACCATGAGGAGCCGATGGAATTGACTTTTATGCAATCGCCGCAACAAATAAAATCCCGCCTGTTCTCATTGCTCAACAAAGGCATAAAGTACGACTTAACCCGTATGTACCAAGCCGCCGCCCTCCGCGGCGACCCGCAAAAGTCTTACGTGTCAATCCACGTAGCCGGAACCAACGGCAAAGGCTCGACCTGCGCCTGCGTAGAATCCATTCTCCGCCGCGCCGGATACAAAACCGGCCTCTACACGTCGCCGCATATCACTGATTTTGAGGAACGGTTTAGGATAGATGGCGTTGATATTGACGAGAATACGTGGTTCGGCGTTTACAAAGAGCAGGAGAAAGTTATCAACGACTTAAATCTGACCTTTTTCGAGGCCGCTACGCTCATGGCCTTCGAGATATTCAAAAACGCCGGCGTTGAGTACGCCGTTTTCGAGACGGGGATGGGCGGCAGGTTGGACGCCACGAACATCATCACCCCCGCCGTTTCGGTGATAACGAAATTAGCGCTTGACCACCGCGAATATCTCGGCGGAAGTATTGACGCGATTGCGGGGGAGAAGTTGGGAATTGTCAAGCCCGGCGTGCCGCTTGTCATGCTTGAGCCGGATAATCGGCAAATAAAAAAACTCGCTGTTGACAAGTGCGCGGAACTGGATTCGGAGTTGACGTTTGCAGGTATTAATGCGGATGATATTATATGCGGCAACGCTCGCGGGGGAGTGTCGTTTGATTATGATAATCATAGATACGACCTGTCGCTGTTCGGCGCTCATCAGGCGCAAAACGCGCTGTTGGCATTGAACGCCGTCAAAAAGACAGAGATTTTCCGATTAAATGGGATTGCGGGTCAAGCCCGCAATGACGGTTCTGATGAGACCGGTATCAACGAACAACAAATATTGTATGACGGCCTGAAATCCGCGACGCTTGCCGGGCGTTTTCAAATTTTTGATATTAACGGCCGCGCAGTGGTAATGGACGTAGGCCACAATCCCGACGCGATGGAAGTCCTTGTTGCCGCGCTTGAAAAACGTTTCTCCGGCAGGCGCGTTTCGTTCATATTAGGGATGATGGCGGACAAGGATACAAGCGCCGCCATCAACGTATTAAGCCCCCGCGCCTCGGCGTTCTATTTCACCAGGCCCAATACGGAGCGCGCCGCCGCCCCGCGCGCCATGGTTGATTTTATTGACGCGAAATTCGGCGGGAAGCTGTTTATCGTTGAAGACGTGGGCTACGCGGTCAACGTTGCGCTTGACAACGCCCGCGGGGATGATGTGATTTGCGTTACGGGGTCGTTTTACACTGTTTCGGAGGCGATGAGGGTAGCGGGCGGCGTTTATTGTTGAAAATGCCGATTAATCCGTAACCGGGTAATCCCGGCGTTCACCGTGTGTCCTACCCTGCCCGCCGCCCGTCGCCGCCGCGTTTGAATCTGCTGGCGGAGTGTGATATTTTGTTGTTCAGCTTTCCGTCGGGGCCGATTTTTTGGTTGATGTAGGTGGTGGACCCTTCCTCCGTGGAGTCCCATGTCAATTCCGCGCCGGATAGAAACGCGGGGATTGCGAAGATGACTTGTTCGGTGTTTTTTCCGTCTTTGTTCTGTATGACGGCGCTCTTGGCGTTCCGCACGTATGGGGACGCTTTCGGCATGATCTGCGTGGCCGCGGTGCCGCTACCGCTCTCGCACGTCATCACCGCTCGAACCTCCCGCCCGTCCTGGAGCGTGATCGTGGAAAATACGATATCTCCCTCTAAAATGCCGTCATTAAGCATAATATCCCTTTCCGGCCATCATCGGCACCGTCGTTGAATGTTGTGTTATAAAAATTAACCTTAGTTCTGTTACGCAAAACACACTGATTATGTAATATACATTATGGTTGGGTGGCAGTGGGGATTTTTTATACAAGGCTACTTTATTCCAACCCCGGCAACCCCGCCACGATGTCAACCGTCTTGACGCTAACCACTGTCACCGACAACAACAAATCCAAGATGTACCGCGGGTTCCCGCGCTCCCGGCCTCTTTGACGAGCCGCAGTAATCCGCATATATCACCTCCATATTCGCCAGTATCTTTTCTTTCCGTATGGTTTTTTTTAAGGATTCTTTCTCGACAATGTCTACCTCTCTATTATTAATGTAAATATAATACAATTAAACCGAAAAATCAAGGTATTTTTTGGGAGGTTTTCGACACAAACCTGTTCCCCACGATATAAAACCGCAACATCAAATCGTCTCCCTGCCCCTTGGATAATCCTATTCGCGTGGCGGTTACGATTTCCGTTTCGTCTATTCTTTCCCCGCGAAGCACCCGCAAACCATCCTCTCCCTCACCGTCCCCGTTGTCAACTAAACTCAAATCATTATGTTTTTTGGTAATGCCGAAAGCCTGTGTCAGTTTCCCCGGGCCGTTGCATAAGTTTTCGATTTTCGTAGTTTTGCGCCGCTTTTGCATTAGCTCTATGCCGTCGACAGGTTCCAGCGCACGGATTAGCACCGCTTCTCCCTCGCCCTCTTTGCCGCTGACGATGTTTAGGCATTGGTACATTCCGTATATGAAATAAACGTATGTCCGTCCCGCCGGGCCGAACATCGGGGCGTTGCGGGGGGTGGGGCCGCACGCGGCGTGGCAGCCGGGGTCGTCCATGTAGAGGTATGCCTCGGTTTCAACGATTTTTCCGCGAAGATTTCCGAAAGCCAGACATTTGCCCAGTAGCGCCTTGGCGAGTTCGACGGTCGGGCGGTTGAAAAAGCGTTGGCCGAGAGGAGCCGAAGTCCGCTCGTTTCGGCTACGCTCAATGAGCTTGTGGGCGGGCGGCCGGTGGCTGAGCGAAGTTGAAGCCACGGATATAATTATACCGCTTCGGTCAATTTATTGATAAGCCCCTGTATCTTCTCGCGGCATTTTCCGCACGCCCCGCCGGCTTTGGTGAAGTTCGTTACGTCGACGAGCGTTTTGAGTCCGTTTTCTTTCACCGCCCTCTCTATCTCCGCGTCGGTTACGTTGAAGCATACGCAGACGATAGTTCCTTCTTTGACCTTAGTATCCGGTTTTTTTCCGCCGTTTTTGTAGTATTCTATGGCGGCGTGCAGGGCTTCCTGACCCATCACGCTGCAGTGCATCTTCTCACGCGGCAGTCCGCCCAGCGCGTCGGCTATCTCTTTGTTGGTAATGTTTTGGGCTTCCTCCAGCGTCTTGCCGGCGCATAGCTCCGTGAGTATGCTGGCGGAGGCTATGGCACTGCCGCAGCCGAAAGTTTTAAATTTGACTTCGGCTATCTTGCCGGTTTCGTCGAGTTTGAAAGTGAGGCGCATAGCGTCTCCGCAGCTAAGATTGCCCACCTCGCCGAAGCCGTCGGGTGATTCTATCTCGCCGACATTTCGCGGGTTCATGTAGTGGTCTTTGACTTTATCCGTGTAGTCCCACATATTGTCCTCTGCGTTTTTATAATGTTTATCAATACCAAGTTAATAATATAATATAACAGGACAAAAACAGTCAATTAATTCCATAAATTTTTTGTTAAAACGGTTTGTGTCGATTGATGATTACAGCAGCCTTTCCGGCTCTTCGTCGGCCACTCCGAAGATTTCTATTACGGCGAGTTTGACCTTGTCCGCCATTGTTTGGGCGTCTCCTGTTATGGGCAGCTTTCCCGCCGCGGCTTTGGCGTGGCCGCCGCCGTTGCCGCCGAAGCGCTCGGCTATGCGCTCGGCGTGGGCTCCGGCGAGGTTGCTTGTGTCCGAGCGGATGGAGTAGAATATCTGGTTGTTGAAGATGCCGGCGCATACTATCCACTCGACCTTTTCCCAGCTGTGGAAGAGCTCGGCCATTTCGGCGATGCTATCGGGGGCCGTTACCGCGCCTAAGTGGACGTAGCCCACATTTTTGTGGCACGTCGCGCTTTCTGTCGCGGTGTGTATGAGGCGGAAGAACTCGGCGTCGCGTTTGGGGGCCTCTATTTGGGAGAGGAGGCGGTGGTCCATGATGTCGAAGAGGCGCTTGTAGCATTCGACGTCGTCGGGCGTGGCGTCGCGCAGCGTTCCGTCGGTGTCGGTCTTTATGCCGTTGAAGAGGGCGGTGGCCAGCTTGGGCGGTATCCGGCAGCCGGCCTGGAGCAGGTAGCTTGTTATGATGGTGGCGGTCGCGCCGTACTCGCCGCGTATGTCGTGGAAGAACGCGGCGTCCGGCGGCGGGTCGCTTGGGTGGTGGTCTATCACCGCGTGCACCGGCATACCCGGCGGCAGCGAGACGTTGCCGCGGCCGGGGTAGCAGTCGACTATGATTATCCTGTCGAAGTCGCCGATGTGCACGAGGGCGAAGGGGACGGCCTTGATGTTGAGGAAGCGCACCATCGCCCTGTTTTCCGCCCGCCCCACGAAGCCGCCGTACGCGATGACGGTGTGGCCCACGCCCCAAAAGGCAAGCAACTCCGACACGCCGCACGCCGAGGCGAGGCTGTCGGGGTCGGGGTAGTCGTGCATCAGAATGAGCGCGGACGAGGCCGGAAGCACGGATTCGCGAAATTCTTGAAGCTTGTCTTGGTATCGCGGCATTATGCTCTTTCGTATCGGGTGATAAAAAATAATCTTGCAAAAGCAAGCCATAATATAATATATTGATGATGGTGTCCGCTTTAAAACATTAAAAAGACCGGAATTGAAACGGCTATGAAATACGCGATAATATCAGACATCCACGGCAACCTCGAGGCGCTCAACGCCGTTCTCAAGGACATTAAACGCCGTGACGCCGACGTCGTCGTCTGCCTCGGCGACATCGTGGGCTACTACCCGAACCCGCGGCAGTGCGTGGAGCTGATAGGCGCCCGCGCCTCCGTCTGCGTGGCCGGCAACCACGACTACGCCGCCGTAGAGAGGACCGACACGAGCAACTTCACCTACTTCGCCTTCTCCGCCATGGAGTGGACGAAGCAGAACATTACCGACGCCGACAGAACGTTTCTCAGCGCCCTGCCCCTCACCGCCGAACGCGACGATATGTTCTTCGTCCACTCCTCGCCGTGTACCCCGGAGAGGTTCACCTACGTCTTCCCCGACAACGAGTATTCGGTAATGGAAGCCTTTGGCTATCTGAACCACAAGTTGAACTTCATAGGCCACACGCACTGGCCCAACATCATGTACAAGGAGGGCGAAAGGATAATCCTGCTGTCTGAAACGTCAACCCATATAGAAATGGGGCGCACTTACCTGATAAACGTAGGCAGTGTGGGGCAGCCGAGGGACTTTGACAACAGGTCGTGCTACGTCATCTATGACACGGATAAACAAACGGTGTCGTTGCATCGAGTGCCGTATAATTACAGGGTTACGCAGAAGAAGATAAAGGAGAACGGGTTGCATCTGTTTTTGGCGGAGAGGCTGGAGAAGGGGAGGTAAAAGCGCGTACGGGCGTATACGGGCGTATACGTCAGGCGTATATGTACAGTGGAGTCCAAAAGGCTGGGCTGCCCAAAATAAAAAACAAAGAATTTGACTTTCGGACTGCGCGGGATGTATATTTACTCCATGTAAATACAAGGGTAACCGTGATAAGAGAGTTATAAAGGATGCCTGGGTAAGATAAGTAACCTCAACGCGGTGCCGATGCTTATTAAACGGATAACAAGGCTCATAGACAATATAAACGTCAGTTAAAGAAGAGGTGATGTTATGCGCGTTCAGTTAGATTATAAACCTAATACCCCCCCACAGCCACACATCTTATAGCATCAGTCTTAGGGGGCGTTATGTCCCCTAAAACCGCGAAAACCCTCCCCGCGCCCGTGTGCCCGTATACGTATGGAGTATCCTTATTATATATAGCCCTCGCGCTGTTGGCCCTTCCCGCCCCCGCGCTCGCGCAGATGAAATACGTAGCGGTCGTGGAGACGGAGATAGACGGGGCGTCCGGGGCGTCTACGGAGATAACCCCGGCCGAGGTGAGGCTGATGACCGCGGAGTTGCGCCGCGAGGCCGTTAGGAACCTGCCGCGGGGCAAGTACAACATAATGACCTCCGAAACGGTTCAGTCGCAGGGTAGCGCCACGCTTGAAGCGTGCGCCGAGGAGAACTGCGTGATCACGCTGGGTAGCACGATAGGCGCCGACTACATAGTGCGCGGGATTATAAGCAAGCTGCGCGTGCGGTTCACGCTGTCCGTCGAGATGTATGAAACCGTTGACGGTAACCTGGTAGCCTCGTCCGACCCGGTCCGTTCCGACAACATAGAGGAGCTTGTGGAGAAAGCCGCGGCGTCTTGCGCGAGCATATACCGTAAGTTCGCGTCCGCGCAAAGCGCCGTAAGCAAACCACCGGCGGCCGTTGCCGATACCGCCGAGGAGGCGCCTGAAAAGAAAGCCGCGCCGAAGCCAAAGCCGAAACCCCGGGAGAAACCGCGAATGTGGTTGAGCTGCGGCGCCGGCGCGTTTTACGCGGGTGACTACGGCGGCGGCCTGAAATGGGACAACGGCGAGCGCGTGACCATGCCCCTTTCGGGGGGCGGCGCGTACCTGTTCTTAGACGCCGTGTACGCCGAAGCCTTCGCCGGATACCGCTACGGCGGCGGCTTGTGGGGGGGCACCGACGTACCGCAGTACGTCCGCCCCGATATGTCGCGGTCGTGCCTGAGTATCGGCGCGTTCGCGAAGTACCCGGTTTCCGCCGGAAGCGTAAGGGTGTTTCCACTGATAGGGCTGGACTACGAGGCCGCCGTGTCCGGCACACTAAGAGTCAACGGCCTCGAGTTCCCGCTCTACGCCGCGAGCGCCCTAAGCGCCCTGTGGTTTAGAATCGGCGCAGGCGCCGAGGCCGACCTGAACAGTGCCGTATACATCCGCGCCGAAGCGCTCTACGGCGCGAGGCCCGCGAACGGTTTTGAACGCGGCCAGGCCCAGGCGGACCGCAACGGCGCGAAAACCGGAAACGCCGTCGGCGTAACGGTGAAAGCCGCCGCGGGAATCAGACTGTAATTTGGAAGCACTCAGTAAATATAAGGACAGAGAGGCATTATGAGAGAGAATCCGATGAATGGCCGTCATGCAGGTGTTGCAACCCTTGCTTTGGCGGTAGTGGCGCTGCAGTGCGTGACGTTGACGTGCGTTGATAACGGGTCGGGCGGCGGCACCGGCGAGTACGCGGCGGAGTTTATCAGTAAGTTTAATCGCCCCCCTGACGGCGGTGACACGACGCATATCCATACGTGGGGCAGCTGGGTGGAGACGACGCCTGCGACGTGCGAAGTGGCAGGCGTAGAGGAAAGGACGTGTACGCAAGACGCGAGCCATAAGGATACCAGGGATATAGCGAAGTTGACGGGTAGTGCTTGTGCGCCCACGACGTCCACGAAAACGACGTTCGTTGATACCAGAGACAATACAACGTATTGGCAAGTAACGATAGGGAGTCAGACGTGGATGGCGGAGAATTTGAACTATGAGATAGCGGATGGAACTGGTTCATGGTGTTATATTAATAAACCGGATAATTGCGCTAAATACGGACGTTTGTACAATTGGAATACGGCGAGGGGTGAGGAGAATGAGTATAGTCCGAGCGGTTATCGGGATGTTTGTCCTGGTGGTTGGCACTTGCCGTCACGTGCGGAGTGGGATACGTTAGCGTCGAGGGTTGGTGGTAATGGTTATGGTAATGAAAGTGGACTTCATCTGTGGTATGATGCCGGAAAGCATTTGAAATCGAAAAGCGGTTGGAATTCTTTCAGTGGTATTGTCAACGAGGATACGTATGGTTTTTCAGCTCTGCCGGGCGGCGAACGGCGTTCCTATGACGGTTTCTACGATGTCGGCAACTTAGGCCAGTGGTGGACGACCGAGGAGTGCAGTTCCGGATCCGGAATCGCGTATAGCCGACACATGGACTACAACGCCGACAGTGTGCTCGAGGACGCGGACTTATGGAGCCGTGCGTTTTCGGTTCGTTGTGTTCAGGACTAAAACGTGGGAAGGTCGTCTTGCGGCCTTCCCCATATTTTTAGAAAAACAAGCGGTCGCAAGTATCACATATCACAGTTGCAGGATTTCGTCGACCGAGAGGTCGGTGGCTTCGGCAATGTCATTAATGCTCATGCCTTTGTCTTTAAGTTTTCTCGCGGTCTTCAAAGCCGCCTCGCGTCGGCCTTCGAGTACACCCTCGCGCCTGCCTTCGAGCACGCCCGTGTGTGTTGCTTCTTCAATTATCTCGTCTCTCCAAGCGGCAAGACCGTGTGTCATAGTCATCATGTCTCCTTTCTCCAGGGATTCTTTTAGGGTTTCCATTTCTTTTGGCGATATTTTGCCTCTATATAGGACACGCTCTACCCAATTAATGAGCGTATTTCTATCATCTGTGGACAGATGCGGCGCCTGCTCGGTCCACCATTCCACGAACTCTTTCGGGGATAGCCGTTTCTCAAGCCGTCTTTTATCAATCGAGAAGAATGCGTCCAGTATGTTCTCTACCGGCAATATCGTGTGTTCATCTTTCTGTTTCAGGTTAAACAGCAGATATTGAAAATCAATAGTATTGTTACCGAATTTTTCATAATCCTTTGTGTACTCGCGAAACGTCCTGACTACAGTCCAGTTATCGTAGCCGTTATACAGAACTACCGGCACAATAGCGGGAAGCCTGAAATCCTTGCACTCCCTGGTAGCCTTATCCGTGTTCTTGAAGATGTCGTTTAATAATTCAACCATATACCTTAAAAGTCGGTACGGCATTGTAAAATCGACTTGTGACTGTAATTCCAGCAATACATAAAAATATACGTCGGCGCCGCCGGTCTTCAATTTGTATATTAGGTCGGAATCTATATGACTGTACTCCTTGGTTATGAAGCTCTTGTCTATCCGCTTTATGTCTTTCGCCGAAATATCGGCCACCCACGGTTCGGCGATGTACTTCTTCAAAAAGTGAAAGATAGCCTCATTGTTGGACAATGTGGACTTGTAGCTCTCGTCGTGCTTTTGGTTTGGCTCCCCGTCCCCGGCGTCTTGGCCCTGGGGTTCGCCGTTATCTGTCGCGGCCATATTTGGCGATTCCTGTTATTGTTAGGGTGTTCTAATAACAATATACTATATTGCGCCGGGGAAAGCCAAAATTTTTGGCTCTTCAGGGTTTTTAGATTGGCGATGGTTTCCCGACCCTAAAATTTCCGGTTGTTCGGCGTTACTGCTTTAGCGACGCGATGATGGTTTCCACGTCCCGCGTAGCTCCGGTGTCGTTTCCGAGCAGTTCCTCGACGACCTCTACGGCGTGTATGACGGTGCTGTGGTCTCTCCCGCCGAAGTTCAGACCGATGGATTTCAGGCTGTGGTTCGTCAGTTTTTTGGAGATGTACATTGCCACCTGCCTGCACAGCGCGACTTCTTTTCTTTTGTTTTTTTCGAGCACGTTGTTTACGGGGACGTTGTAGAAGGCGGCGGTTTTTTCTATTATGCGGTCTATGGATATCTTTGAGATTTCCGGGGTTTTGACGGTGTCTTTGAGGGCGTATTTCGCGAGGTCTAAGGTTATGGCTTCGCCGCCGCCTTTGGTGATGGCCAACCCGTAGATGATTCTAATCGCGCCCTCCAGCGCCCGGATGTTTGAGGAGACATTTTCGCCGATGTAGTAGAGGATTTCCTCCGGGAGGTTCAGTTTCCAGGTTTCCGTTTTTTTGTTTAGGATGGCGACGCGCATTTCTAAGTCGGGGGGCAGGATGTCTACCGAGAGTCCGCTTTGGAAGCGGGAGGTCAGGCGGTTTTCGAGGCCTTTGAGGGCGGCGGGCGGGACGTCGGAGGTCAGGACGATTTGTTTTCTGGACATATGGAGGGTATTGTATATGTGGAAGAGCTCTTCTTGCGATTTTTCCCAGCCTGCCAGGAACTGTATGTCGTCCATCAGCAGGACGTCGCTTTCGCGGAAGCAGGTGGAGAACTCGCGGATGTTGCCGTTTTGGAGGGCGTCCACGAACATCATGCGGAACTCTTCCGACGAGGTGTAGATTACGGTGCGGCTCGGGTCGTTTTTCAGGATGTGGTTGCCGATGGATTGTAGCAGATGGGTTTTGCCCAGGCCTGACCGGCCATAAATCAGCAGGGGGTTGAAGTCGGTCTTTCCCGGAGCTGCGGCCACGGCCTTGGCCGCGCTGTAGGCGAACTCATTGCTGGCGCCTACGACGAAATGTTCGAGCGTAAAGTTTTCGTTGAGCCGCGGGAGCGACTTTGACGTTTGCATGGAGCCGGTATTCCCTTAAGGTTTTTGAGTATCGATGGCGTCGGGTACGATATTCTAAGAATATAAATCAGGACGCGGGGGCGGCGGCGTTAAAATTAAAAATTAAAAATTTGACATTTGGAGCGGCGGCGATATATATTCTGTAGACGATGGTTAATGGAAGCCATTAAAAACAGACGTATCCCATGAAATATGGGGATTGGCTTACGCCGATAACGGGTTGTTTCAGGCGGGGTTTTGAATGGAATCCTAATTTTTAAAAATTGCACGGTTAAAGTAAGGAGCGGTTTCATGAAGAGGACATTTCAGCCGTCCAACCGGAAGCGGGCCAACAAGCACGGGTTTCGGGAGAGGATGTCTACGGCCAACGGCCGCAAGGTGCTCAGCGCCCGGCGCGCCAAGGGCCGCAAGCGTCTGACGGTCTCCGACTCGCTGTAAGCGCGGATGCGGGAAACGTTGCGGTTCGGCAAGGCCCAAAAAATAAAAAAGAGAAGCGAGATATCCCGGCTGTTCAAAGAAGGACGGCGGTGGGAGTGTTCTTGCTTTGTCCTGATTTACGGAAGAAACGCTCTTGGGTGGGACAGGTTCGGGGTCATGGTGTCGAGGAGGCTCGGAAACGCGGTCATGCGCAACAGGGTGAAGCGCGTGTTCAGAGAGATGTTCCGCCTGAACATAAAGCCCTGCCCCCCCTTTTTTGACATACTGATTAAGCCGCGGCCCGGCATGGGAGCGGCTCAACGGAGGGCGGGTATGATTAACGCCGCCGAGCAGTCGATTTTTTTTAACGAGTGGCTTGGGTTGGTAAAGGCGGAAGGCTCGTTAGCCGGAGGTTGACGGAAGGGGTTGGCGTGTGGAATCGGATTTCAGTGAAAAATGATTGCGAACGGGCGTCCGCGGGCAGGGAGTCGGTCGCGGGGACGGTGTTTGCCCTTATCCAGAGCGTAAAAACGCTCTTCCTGATGCACGGCGCGGTGTGCAAGTTCGAGCCGTCCTGCGCAATCTACGCGAGGGAGGCCGTAAGGGTGTTGCCGTTGCACGCGGCGGCGATAAAAATTATTTGGAGGGTATTGCGCTGTAACCCGTTTTCTAAGGGCGGGTTTGACCCGGTCGTCAAGTGATTTTAATGAAATGAAAGGCGTTTTAAGTGAATAAAAACACGGTAGTCGCATTCCTGCTGATAGCGTTCACGGTGGTCTTCTTCAATAGCTCGCTGTGGAACAATTTTTGGTACGGAAAGGTATTGAAAAAACCCGTCCCGACGCTCCAAACGTCAAAGCAGCGCGCCGCCCAGGAAGCCGTGCGGACAAATGCCGCGGACGCTAAAGATACCGCCACGGTAAAGGTAATACCCCCCGGCAACGATACCGCGCCGATGTTAGCGGCAAGCGATGACGACGGGGCGGCCGCCGAGACGGATTCCGCCGCGGCTCTGATTATTGAGGATACGCTGACCGTCGAGACAAACAGGCTCATAGTGGCCGTCAGCACGAGGGGTGGGCGGATTATCTCATTGAAAATGAAGGATTACGAGTACGCCGCCTCCGTCAGCAAGAAGGGTCTTGTGGATTTATTGCCCACGGGCAGCGAGGGCGGCGCGCAGCTTTCCATCAATAACGAATCTTTCGACAGTGTATTTTTTACCGTCGTTAAGGCCGATACCGGAAGCGGCGCCGTACAAACAATTATTCTTGAAGCGAAATCATCGTCGGGCAAACCGGTACAAAAGGAGTTTTCATTTGCCGACGACACCTATAGAATCGGCTATATTATTCGGGGTGAGGCCGTCGTTGGCAGGAAGGTTACGGTGGGTTGGGTGGGCGGGATTGAGGATTCCGAGGCGTCGCAAGACATCCCCTTCGGCGGCGCGATTGACAAGAGGCGCGCCCATTATTCTGACGGGTATAGCGTGAATCACTTTGAGATGAGCAAGAGGGGCAAAGAGGAACCGACGGGAAACTTCCGTTGGGTCGGGATGAGCTCAAAGTACTTCTTCGTGGCGCTTGTAGCCGACTCGCTCCGCGACGCCGACATTGTGATTGAGGGAAGGAACGCCGCCAAGCCGTCACAAGGTTCGCCGAAAGGCAAAGATATTGATATCGACTACTCCATATATTATAAAGCCGATGCGACGACAAGTGAAATCAGCGACTGGATTTACGCCGGTCCGGGCAAGGTGGGCGAGCTATCTAAGCACGGCATGAAGTTTGAGAAGACGCTCTTTCCGGTATTGAGCTGGGTGCGCCATATCCTTTGGGCGGGCTTATGGTTCCCGCCGATAGCGGAGATTATACTGAAGCTCCTAATATACTTTCACCGGTTACTGAAGGACTACGGTGTCGCGATATTCCTGCTTACGCTGCTTTCGAAGGTAGTCACCTACCCGCTTACTCAGAGCAGCAACAGGTCGATGATGCGTATGCGCGACCTGCAGCCCAAGATTGTGGCGTTGCGCCAGAAGTACGGCAAGGGCAACCAGCAGAAGTTCAGCGAGGAGATGATGGCGCTGTACAAGGCCGAGGGCATCAACCCGCTCAATCCGGGCTGTCTGCCGATGTTCCTGCAGATGCCGATATTCATAGCGCTTTTCGTAGTGCTAAGGAAGGCGGTAGAGCTTCGCGCCGCCACCACGTACCTGATACCGTGGGTGAAGGATTTGTCGCAGCCTGAGGCGCTGTTCAACCTGCCCTTCTCCATACCGTTCTACGGCACGAACGTTGCGCTCATGCCCATACTCATGGCCGCGCTGACTTTCTTCCAGCAGAAGCAGGCGATACAGGACCCGAACCAGAAGGTCATGCTCTACATGATGCCGGTCATTATGTTAGTGATGTTCAACGGGTTCCCGGCGGGCGTGGTATTCTACTGGACGTTATCGAGTGCGCTCGGGCTGGTTCAGCAGAAGTGGTTGTTGCCGAAACCGGCGGCGGCGCCGGTTGTAGTGGAGCACCATAAAGCGCCGGTCAAAAAGGCCGGGCCGCATCATGGCGGGGGCGGGGGGAAGAGGTCGGCTAAGAAAAGGTAAGAAGCAGAGTTGAATAGCAACGGTTGTGGGGAACGATTCACCCGCAGGGAGCGGTATCTACGGGTGGATTTGTGAAAAACAGGCACCTGCTTAAACGTTAATCGCTGGCTTGAACACGTTGGCGTTGATAGGAAGCATCCTAAAGCAATATCCTATTGCTTGAGTGGGGACAACGGGCGATATTGGCGGAGCCATATCCATAAGGGACGACATGAAAAATTGGATAATATTGTTCGTGCGAATCGGGCAGGAAGAAAAAATTGTGCGCGAACTTAGGGAAAAACTTAACGATAAGGAAAAATTATGCTATTAGACAACAGCGACGGCAAAAAAGTTGTTGAATGGCTGGAAAAATACGTCGAGACCGGCGAGATGGATATTGTTACAGGCTATTTTACCGTCGGTGCGCTTGAGTGGCTTGGCGAAAAATTTAGCGAAAAAATCAACCTTTTCCGCCTCGTCTGCGGCAGCGCCGTCGAGAGCGGCGCCGATAAAAAGAACCTGAAAATCGACCTGCTAAACCAAGATACCGGTATCGAAAAAGCCCTCAAGTTAAAGAAAACAGCGCAAAAAGCCGCTGAATTCCTAAAACAAAATAACGTGGAAGTCAAAACGTCGGAACCTAACTTCTGCCACGCCAAACTGTTTTTGCTGCACACCGCCGACGATAGAAAAAATTTCTACCTGACAGGAAGTTCCAACCTGACGGAATCCGGCATAGGACAAGGACATACCAGCAACGTGGAACTGAACGTCGGGAACACCGGGAGTAACAACGAGTACAAAGAATTCACTGAGTGGTTTAATAACATCTGGGCTAACAA
>JAITCM010000101.1 GCA_031283085.1 Chitinispirillales bacterium
CAACGCAGACTCCCGTGACCCCATCGAACACTTAAGTTTCGCCCCGCTACAAACATATTTGGCCATAAAACCGTCTTTTGCTCCCAAAACAAGGTACATACTATCGATAATATACTATAATAGGTACGGTCAAATAACAACTTTTTTTAAAATAATTGTACCCTGCTTCCCCACCCCGAACAATCTAGCGGCTTTCCTAAAAATTGACCCTTTCTTCCGCCCCTCCCCCGCCTCATCCCGCTACCCATAGGACTCACCGATTACGCCAACCGTGACCGCAAGGGCGCGGGGCCCCTACAGGCTTTCCTGTCGATAATGCAGAACCGCATCCACCACTTATGGATTGACGCGCTACGTAAATACAAAATATGGCGCAATGCCGGAAATCCGGCCATGCAAATCTTCGAAAAGTTGTCAGCCCGGGCGCTTGAACAGTTTGAGGTTTACGACTTATTTTGGCTCTCCGCCTTTTCCCACAGGGCTCGAAGCGCCGACGACTTAAAGCGGGTGAGGTGGCCTAATTTTTTAGACAGTTTTTCGGAACGATTTAAGGTGGTTCCTGTGTGTTAAAGTTATGTTGCTTTTGTCTGTTGTTTTACTTTTTAAATATACATTATGCCGCCTTTAAGTGTGTATCCCCTACCATAAAAACGTCTTTTGGATAGCGATACCCCAAGGACTGGTGGGGACGTCGGGTGTTATAACGGACTTCTACGCAAGCTCATTGAGCGGAAGCGTCTCTCGTAAGGCCGCAAGCGCAACCTTCGCCTTGAACGCGTCGTCATACGTCTTCCGGGTACCGCCATGCTTCACTCCTACTGTACTCTTGCGCATATCGTGGCTCCTTTGAGATGGATAGGATACCACCTAAAATATATCTTGCAAACTGTTGCAATTTGTTAGACCGCCTCGGATAGCGGGTGGCTCGTTATCTTCGACAAGGATACGGGGAAGAGCTGGGACGAGAAGATTTATATGCGTGAGGAGTCGGCGGGGGGGAAGAGGGTTATGGTCGTGGGGTGCTGAGGAAGAGGGGCAAACATTATAGAGAGAAGCTAAATTTCGTGGAGCTGTCGGCGCGGGTACAAACGCGCCGGCGTCCAAGACGGCCCGCACTTAATCCGCTCGTCTATTTCAAAGACGAAATTGTCAGGAGATTCTATGTGATACAGGAAATAGTTGTCTGTAATCATCCGGTAGATGTCATGTTTCGCGAACAGCTCGGCAACCTCCTTGCCGGTCAGTTTCTTCGCGTTGCGATAGTACTCGACGGCAAAAATAAGGAATTTACCCTCCGCGCTTAACTTGCTGTCCCTGATTAAATAACCGTGCCTGTCTTCCATTATTGGTCCTCCGGCATATACAAGATTCCGGTTTCCTGTTCTTCCAAATAAAGATTCGCCAGTGTAGTCGAACTCAAATGCCAGACGGCCGTATCTTCCTCTTTCAGGGCGCCGTACAGGGCCGAACGGTAGAATTTATCCAGAAATTCTACCAAATTATCATCGGCAATTCCAAGGTCGTCCGCTATCCCCGGAATTAAACAAGCCGCCAATAACGCCGATACCTGGGTATTGTTCATTTTAGCTCCAATCCGTACGATTCCACAAAAGCCAACGCGGAAAGCGCTTTTTCCGTGCAAAAAAAGTACTGATTATATACGCTGCTGACATTAAACATTTCTATCGCGCTTTTTTTGGTCAACTGCCCGGTTTCATAAAGCAGAATCGTGGAAAAAATACCGTCGTTTGCCACCGGGCCTATTATTAAATCATAATTTCTGCGTCAGCCCAATTGGTGACACCGCTTTTTATAAATATAATATAAATTATGGTTGGGTGGCGGCGGGGATTTTTCAGGCAAGCTTACGTTTGGGTTTTCGGGGGCGGGTAGCGGCACAAGCATCGCTAAATTCCGTATCCAAAGTTTTTTTGCGTCAAAGAACCGCCCAAAATGTATATTATTATATGAATATGTAACGGATATAAGCCCATATTTCAGGTTAATATGACAGACCTCATAAAAACATACATCGACGAGCTTGACCGCGACTTTCGGACCGGCAAGGCCACGGAGCACAGCCGCCGTCACGCGCTGAAAACGCTCTTGGAATCCATGCTTGACGGCGTACAGGCTATCAACGAGCCTAAGCGTATTGATTGCGGCGCTCCCGATTACATCGTTACCCGAAAAGACATACCCATTGGGTACGTCGAAGCCAAAGACATCGGCAAAGACTTAAATCATAAGGATTTTAAGGCGCAGTTCGACCGCTACAGGCAATCCTTAGACAATATCATATTTACGGATTACCTCGATTTTCACCGCTACATGAGAGGCGAGCTTGTTGATAGCGTTTGCATCGCCGAGGCCAAAGGGGATAAAATCACGCCGATTAAGGCGAATTTCGGGCATTTTGAACAGCTCGTCAAAGACTTCGGACTCGCGCATCCCCAGGGCGTTACATCTCCCGCCGAAATCGCCCGAATGATGGCCGGCAAAGCCCGCCTTATGGCCGGAATCATCGAAAAGGCGCTTGAAGCCGGAAACGGCGACAACGCCCTTTTAGAACAGATGAACGCTTTCAAAGAGGTGCTTATACATGACATCAAGCCCAAACAATTTGCCGACGTTTATGCCCAAACCATCACCTACGGGCTGTTCGCCGCCCGCCTGCATGACGATTCGCCTGATACGTTCAGCCGCCAAAAGGCCGCGAGCCTGATTCCAAGCACAAATCCGTTTCTGCGGCAACTGTTCCACAACATCGCCGGCCTCGACCTCGACAGCCGCATCGCTTGGATTGTGGACGACCTTGCCGACGCATTCAGGTCGGCAAACATGGCTGAATTTAAAAAGAATCTCGGTGACCGCGCCGCGCAAGACGACCCCATCATCCATTTTTACGAGGACTTTCTTTCGGAATATGACCCGACATTACGCAAAAGCCGCGGCGTATGGTATACCCCGCAACCGGTGGTCTCCTTTATTGTACGGGCTGTCGATGAAATATTACAAAAAGAGTTCAACTTACCGAAAGGCTTGGCCGATACGACAACAACCAAAATCGACGCCATAGACCGCTCAGGAAAAACCGAGGCCGTAGATGTCCACAAAGTGCAAATACTCGACCCCGCCGCGGGAACCGGTACTTTCCTTGCCGAAACCGTAAACCAAATCCATGCTCAATTCAAGAATCAGGAGGGAATATGGCAAAGCTACGTGAAAGAACACCTTATCCCGCGCCTCAACGGGTTTGAGGTGCTTATGGCCTCCTACACTATGGCGCATATAAAACTTGAGCAGTTGCTTTCACAGACCGGATACGCGGCTACGGACAATCAGCGGTTGCGTGTTTACTTGACCAATTCTTTGGAAGAGCAGTTCCCGGAAACGGTATCGCTTTTTGCCCAATTTTTGGCAAAAGAAGCAAATGAAGCCAACGGCATTAAACGGGATTCGCCTATTATGGTGGTGATGGGGAACCCGCCTTATAGCGGGGAGAGCCAAAATAAGGGTGAATGGATTGCGGGGCTTATGGACGATTACAAAAAAGAGCCGCCGACCGCGGCCGACTCCGCGTTGCAAAAGAGCAATCCTGAACATTGGTTAGAAGTGCATGAGCAAGGCGCCCAATATTTGCAAGAGCGCAATTCCAAATGGATTAACGACGACTACTGCAAATTTATCCGTCTTGGTCAATACTTTGTGGATAAAAACAACGAGGGTATATTAGCGTATATCAATAACCACAGCTTTATCGATAATCCCACGTTTAGGGGTATGCGTTGGAGTTTGATGAAGAGCTTCGACAAAATTTATATCCTTGATTTGCACGGTAACGCGAGAAAGAAAGATGTTTGTCTCGATGGGAGTAAAGATGAGAATGTGTTTGATATTCAGCAGGGCGTGAGTATCAATATCTTCGTAAAAACCGGCAAGAAGAAATACGGCGAATTGGCGCAAGTGTATCATCTTGACCTTTACGGGAAACGTAAGGAAAAATACGATTATTTAGCAAAGAATAAATTTTATAAGGTTCCGTTTATAAAACTCGAACCGTCGGCGCCGGAATACTTTTTTGTGCCTAAAGACTATGGGCTTAAGGAGGAGTATGATAATGGTTTTGGGGTACAGGAATTGTTTCCGGTAAATTCCGTCGGCATTGTAACGGCAAACGATGCTGTTTTTGTGAACGCCGATAAAAAAGCGTTGTTAAAGAATATAAAGGAGCGTTTTGATGTAAATCCCGATAAAAAATTAATACAGCGTATCAATTACCGCCCTTTCGACAGTCAGTATGTTTATTACGACGTAGAAAGAATAGAAAGAGCGCGGGAAAAAGTCATGTCACATTTTTTGAATGGTGAAAATATCGGATTGATTACAATTAGAAGGAGCCGAAGCCAACAAGTGTGGAACTTAATTTCCGTGAGTAATTGTATGGTGTCCGGCGCGACGGCGATTTCGTCATTGGACATTAACTATGTTTTCCCGCTCTACCTTTATCCCAAAGCGGGCAAATCCGTTGCCGTCACCCGTACCCCCAACTTAAACAAAGAGGTAGCAGCCGAAATCTCCGCCCGAACGGGTTTACGGTTCACAAACGAGGAAGAAAACGCCCCAAAGACCTTCGCGCCGATAGACGTCTTAGACTACATCTACGCCGTCCTCCACTCCCCCGTCTACCGCGAGCGTTACAAAGAGTTCCTAAAGATAGATTTCCCCCGCGTCCCATACCCGGAAAACGCCAAACAATTCCGCGCCCTGTCAAAACTCGGAGAAAAGCTCCGCCGTTTACACCTGTTGGAAGATGTGGAGCCGCGTCGCGGCACGGCGGACTATCCCGTCTCCGGCAACGACGAAGTAGAAAAAATACAATATGACGAAGACGGCGGCGAAGGCAGGGTATTTATCAACAACAAACAATATTTCAAACATATCCCCCACGAAGCGTGGGAATTCTACATCGGCGGCTACCAACCCGCTCAAAAATGGCTAAAAGACCGTAAAGGGCGGGTTTTGAGTTATGACGATACGTTGCATTACCGGCGAATCATAACGGTTTTGCTAAAGACTGTTGAGGTAATGGAAGAAATCAGGCTCACCGTTTAATTTCCGGCGTGTTCCGGCCCGCCCGCGGTGTTGACAAAACAGGCGGCGCTGTTGCCGTAATGGGATAGTCTCGAATATGCTGACAAATAAAGCATCAATCGCCCCGCCACCGCCTAACGACCGCGACGCGACGCGGAAGGCGATTTGGCTCTTGGCCGCCGTGGCGCTCAACGCCGTTGAGATAGCTATACCGCGGCTGCCGTTTTTGCCCTGGCTCAAACCGGGATTCGCCAATATCATCACCGTCTTGTGGATAATGAAGTACGGTTTTGGGGACGCTTTGCTCTACACAGCGCTGAGGGTTTGGATATCGGGCTTTTATTTTGGATTTTCATTATTTACATTGACGCTGAGCTTAAGCGGCGGGCTGCTCTCTACGGCGGCGATGTTTATATTATGGACGACTTTGGGGCGGCGCGGGCTTACGGGGACTGTGGGAATGGCGATTGTAGGGGCGCTGTTTCACAATGCCGGGCAATTGGCCGTCATATATATGATGATGTCGCGAAATATCGGGGTGCTTGGGCAGATACCGTTTATGCTCTGCGCGGCGGTCGTGTTAGGCGGGATTGTCGGGGCGCTTGCGCCGAGCGTGGGAAAAATTCTTGGGTTTGGGATTGATAACGGCATATTACGCGGTATTGATACGGCCAATGTCCGTACGGACAGTGTTCGTATAGATAATGTCGATACGGATAATATCAATACAAATCGTGTCGATAAAAACCATACCAAACCTGCCGTTACCGCTAAACTGATAATCATCGCGACTTTCGCGGTATCAATATCGCTGATGTTCGTCAATAACCTGTATGCCCTAATCTCCGCGGTGATAATTTATTCATTGGTATCATTCCTGCTAAACCGGAAAAATCCATACGTACTAATCTATCCGATAAGATTCCACACTCTATTCCTGTTTGTAGCCTTCACGAACCTGTTTTTATCATACGGCAAGCGTTTAGACATCATCCCGTTCGTCACCGTTGACGGCATATTCGCGTTTGTCAGGCAGTCTTCGCGTTTATGGTGCTGGCTGCAAACCGTCCACATCCTAAATCGCTTTGATTTCCATAAATTTTTTATCGGCCTGTTGTATAGATTCTTCCCGAATAAAAAAGATACATTAGAGGCCGGGATGATATCGCTTGAACACTTTCCCGAAGTAATGAAGCTGTCGAAATCATCTAAAATTTTTTCCGTCAGGGTATTAATGACAAATCCCAAAGCGGTATTAACGGAATATGTGGAAATGATAACAAACAGGATTATATCGGCTACCGATTCGGGTCCAAAGCGTCACGCAGCCCGTCCCCCACAAAATTAAACGCCACAATCGTCAGAAAAATAAACACGCCCGGAAGCAATATCCACGGATGCAGCTGTATCTGCGACAAATTCATCGCCGCGCTAAGCAGATTCCCCCACGACGCGTGCGGGTCCTGTATGCCAAGCCCTATAAGGCTCAGCGCCGACTCCCCCAATATGTACGCCGGAACCGACAGCGTAGCCGACACGATGGCGTAGGACATCGTCTGCGGCAGTATGTGGCGCGTGATTATCCGCAGGTGACCGGCGCCCAGCGCTTTGGCCGCGGTCACGTAGTCGCGCCGGCCTATCGACAGCGCCATGCCCCTTATCACCCTCGCGAAGCCCGCCCAACCTACCAAGCTCATTATCACCACTATCAGGAAGTAGACCTGCACGCTTGATATCTTGATTGGAAAGGCGCTCCGCAGCGCCAGCATCAGGAAGAAGGTGGGCACCAGCATAAAGCACTCCGCGAAGCGCATCAGCGCCCAGTCGAGCTTCCCGCCGAAGTATCCGGCCGCCCCGCCGACTAAGAAACCCAGCAGGCAGGTTATCAGCACGCCCAAGAACCCCACGGTAAGCGAAACACGCGAGCCGTAGATGATTCGGGAGAAGAGGTCGCGCCCCACCGCGTCGGCCCCCATGAGGTATACGCGGGCGTCCTTGGGGTTGCCTCTCAAACCGAAGAGATGGCGCTCTATGGGGATGAAGCCCAAGAGTTTTACGCGGTCGCCTTTGGGAAACAGCGCCAGCCTGTACGGTTTAGACTCGTCCTCAACGTAGACGCGCTCATAGCGCTCGTTGAAGGTGTAGGAGTTGGGGTAAACCACCGGCACGACGGAGAAGCAGCCGCCGCTCGTGAAGCGCAGCTTTGTGGGGGGCTGGTAGGAGCAGTTTCTGTCGGCGTTGTCGTAGTGGTACGGGGCCACAAACTCGGCGAAGAACATCACCGCGTAGAGGACGCAGAGGGTAATCAGGCCGGGGAGGGCCAACGGGTGGCCGAAAAATTTTTCCCGTGCGCGACTGTCGAAAAATTTTGTTTTCATTATTAACTTCTTACTCTGGGGTCAGCAATTACCAGCAATACGTCCGCCAATAAATTTCCGGCTATCAGCATCAAACCGGCCAACAGCAGACTGCCCATCACTAAGAAAGTATCTTGCGTTTGGACGGCGCTCAGCATAAGGCTGCCCAAGCCCGGCCAGTTCATTATTATCTCTAAAAGGGCGGCGCCGCTCAGCAGCGACGAAAACTCGAAACCGAACAGGGTTATCAGCGGATTAATCGCGTTACGCAGGGCGTGGCGGTAGACTACCCTGTTCTCCGGCAGACCCTTGGCTCGAGCCGTCGTCACGTACTGCTTCCGCAGCTCCTCAAGCATATTTCCGCGGCTTATCCTCTGCAAACCGGCCAGCGCGGTGATCGTCAACACCGACACCGGCACCACCATGTGCAGCGCCCTGTCGGCCAACTTTCCGAAAAAGCTCAACCGCTCGTGACCCGCCGATACCATGCCCGTTGTGGGGATTAGAGAGATTAACGGCAAATCCCTGCCTAAGTAGACAAAGAACATGAGCAGCAACGCCAAAAAGAAGGTCGGCAGCGACATCCCCACATAGGATATGACGGACATTATCCTGTCGCCCCACGAATACTGCCTCACGGCGGCGTATATGCCAAGCGGAATCGCCACGACCCAGGTTATTATGATTGAGAACAGCGAGAGGATGAACGTGTTGAACAGACGCTCGGCTATCACATTAGACACCGGGGCGTGACGTGAGAAAGAGTATCCCAAATCGCCGCGCACCGCGCGTAGCAGCCAATGGCCGTACTGGACCAGAACCGGCTTGTCAAAGTGATACTTAGCCTCAACCTCCCGCACAGTCTCCTCACTTATCCGCGGGTCAAAGCGGTACTGCGCCAAGACGTCGCCGGGGGCGAGGTCTATGAACAGGAACGTGATAAACGACATCAGGAGCAACTGCGGGATTGATACCAGTAAGCGACGTAACAGTTCGTCTTTCATTATGAGATAGCGCAATTTCTTGAAATTGACCGACCTAAGGACGCAATATCATCGCGTCCTCTACGAAATTCACCCGCCAAATACCTTTATCTTTAAAGACAGCGCTTGTTTTCCTGTGCCGATAACACAAACAACTATTTACATATCTCGGTCTTTTCCCGTACCTCTTTCCACAGCGCGGAGGCGGCCTCCTCAAAGGCTTTTTTGCCGGCTTTCTCTTCGTTTGTCCAACCCGCTTTTGGGGCGGTGAAGTTCATTTTGGCGTCGCTCCTGCCGGTCTTGACGTTGTACACGTCGGCTTTTACGCAGGCATAGACGTAAAAGAAAGAGCCGGACGCGCTTTTTTCGCAGTCCCTCACGTCCACCGTCAGAATAAAGTTCGATTCCTCCCGCCTGTCCGCCACGCGGCAACCGCTCTCGGAGAGCATACTTTGGATGCTCGGAATCACGATGCTGACGTCCTTTTCGTTCAGTATCTCCCTGCCGCCCACAAAGATACTCGCCGACTCCTGCACTTTCGTTTCAAACGCGGCGATTTCGCGCAAAAGAGCCGCGCCCTTATCGACGAGGCGCTTCGTATCCTTGTAATCCACCGCGCTTAGAAGCTCGGTGTACTTGCCGCACTCGTTGATATTCTTCATCGCGTCGGCGATTTTCTCGACGGCACTGCGCTTTTTGTCGGAATCGGCAAATTGTTTCGCCAGTTTTAAGTCGTTTTCGGCGTTCTGCTGATAGTAGTCGATACGCGAGACGTAGTAGGCGGCGAGGTCGGCCTTTCTCACTTTTGCCAGCGCGTGTACCCTGTTGTTGGCCTGGTCGTGGAATGTGGTAAGCTCCACCTTCGCGACCTCGGCGTCCGTGGAGGCCAATATCTGCTGCTTGTAGTCCTTCTTAACGGTCTCGCTCGCGTTCTTGCCGTCGGTCGTCCTCTTGCTCTCGGTGCCGGTTACGGAGACCGACTTGATGTTGACGCTCACGCCCTCGGCCAGCTTGAGCTGCGCGGCCCTCTCGGCGCGCCTCTGTACGTCGGAGAGCTTTGCCCCGCCCGTCACCGCGTCCACGGAGTAGCCCACGTACCACTCGCCGGGCGGATATTGGGATTCACGCCACGTGTCGTTCACCCACGGGGGCAACATCCCTCCCTGCCCCGCCTGACCGAAAGCTATCCCATGCGGCAAGGCCGCAACCGCGATAACAGCCGCCGCAATCATAATCGCCCTTTTCATCTTTACTCGCTCCAGTCTTATAGCCCCGCCTGCGGTTTACAAGAGACGCGGGCGTCTCCAAACGCCCCAGACCCCCGCGTCATTCCTCTTTTGTGTAAACGTTCTTTTTTAAGATTTGTTACTTTTTGTACTTGGCCTCGTAATCGGCGATGTTCGCGTCGAGCTTCGCCATCATCTCGTCCTTCTTTACGCGCAACTCAAACTCCTCGTCCCTCGCCGCGGCCTCGGCGACCGCGGCCTTGAAGAGCGCGGGGTCGAGCACAATGAGGGAGTATATCTTGTAGTGGTTGTTCTCCTTATTATATTGGGCGAGCGTCTTGTAGACCCTGGCACCCTTGACGTGCTGGTCGGTAATCTGCCTTACGGCCTCTTCCCAAATTTTCTTGGCCTCGTTGCCCACGTTTTGCGCGTAGGACTCGCTCAAACGCTGTACGTGCACATCAACTGACTTGGCTACCTCGGTACGCGCCTCGTCGGTCGACACGTTGCGGGCGACCATCTCATCGGTGGACTCCCCTATGCCTATGCCGCAGGGGATGTTCTTGCCTTCCAAATCCCTCTTGAGCTCCTCAAGTTCGGAGGCCGGCGTCGTCACCGTCTCAAAACCACCCGACGCGGCAACCTGCGTTTCGCTGGGACCGGTCTTCTTGCCGCCGCAAGAGTTCATAAACGAAGCCGCCGCGACAGCAACGACCGTGACCGCCAACCTAACGTTCCTCTTTGACGTAAACATCTGTTACTCCTTTTTTGGTGTGAATGATTATTTGACTATAGCCTGTGATCCCGAAAACCGCCTCCCCAACCCGGCGTTCAGCCGGATGCGGCGCGGTTTTTGGAATATATATCATGGTTAGACAGCGGCACAACAACTTTCGTTACATTTTTTCACTGCGCCGGCGTCGTAGATGTTACCGGCACCGGCACCGCCGCCTCCGCCGGTTCCGCAAGCGCCGCCGGAACCGGTTCCTTAGACTTGTTGAAAAGCTCCTTGAAGCTGTTGGATGCCTTACAGAGCGTCCCGTACATATCCACTTTCAATAGCTTGCCGGCTATGGCTATGTGGTAATCCTTTATCATCATACAGGTCGCGTAGGGCTCCACGACGACCGTCTGAAAGCCGTAGGTGACGGCCAGCGCCAAAATCACGCAGACTATATACACTATATTGGCGACGCCGCTGCCCTTAGGAATAAAGCCGGCCGCGGCGATAGCCATGCCGTAGACAATTACGAAACACACGACCCGCAGTATCCACACAAAGGCCGCCGTCTTCGCCGCGCCCATGAGCATACCCTTCCACGCCTGGGCATAGTACACAAGCCCGTCGCACGCCTTTTTGAAGGAGCTCTTCTCCTCCTTGTGGTAGAATATGTAGCTCAAAACCGCCTCGTCTATGAAATTCAGGGCCGTCGAGAGGATGAAGTTTACTATCTTGAAAGCATTCTGTGAACCGGGTATGAACGACAGCAGGTTTTCCGCCTTGTTCACCCAGCGCATAATCTGCCGCGTCGCCTTCGAAACGAGCGCGTCGGCCACAAACGCGATGTTCGCCGCCCCAAAGTGCTTCCCCACCATCTCCTTGCCGTAGGCCAGCACCCCCTGATACCCCTTCTCCGTTACCGGAACCTCGCCCGTCCGCAGATACTCGGTTATCGCCGACACGTGCGCCGCCTTTATCATATAGAGGCAGTAACGCTTCGCAAACCGCAAAAAGGCGAAAAACGCGCCCAACGCCGACAAAGCAAGTATCAACGCAACCAACGACGCCGTCGACCCCCCGCGGCCGATTTTAACGACCGCAAAGCACAACGCGAACACAATAACGCAGCTCACAATCATAATCCCCGACACGGCCGCGTAAACCAAAGCCCGCACAACCACAAACGACTTCGTCACGCTCAAAAGCTTCATCGCCGTCAAATCCTTAGGAACAGGCCTGTTGTTGACAGGCGCACCCGCCGCCGGAACCACCGCCGCTTCGACCGCCCCCGCAACCGCCGTTTCGCCCTCCACTGCAACTTTCACATCACTGTCCATAGCAAGCACCCTCGCAAGTTAATGGTTTTTGGAAACATTCGCAACATCAGAGTCAAACAAAAAGCCCCTGCATGAGGCAGGAAAATATATCATGGTTAGACCGTAGCGTAAATTTTTTTGTTACTATATGGAAGAAAACCATACCGCGACCTCCATTGATTAAACAGAAGAACCCTTTCCTTAACGTTTTGGCTTCGCCGAGATAAACAAGTTCCATTTTCAGGGGGTCTCCCCCTGAAAATGGAAAACAATAACAAATATGCGCCGCGAAGCGGCGCGGAAATGCGGTTTTGTAGGGGCGGGGGGGGGGGGGGCACTGCTTATTACGTCAACGGCGGTTGCGGCGTTGATTGCTGTTATTGCATCAATGGGTTGCGTTAATAGCATTTTTTACCTTATCTTTTAGATAAATTATAAACAATAACGTATCAATAATTAAAGGTCAAAATTCCTGGGTTGGCTTCGCCGAGATAAACAAGTTGGCTTCGCCGTCCCCGTCTTACCACTTCCCTACCGCTTCCGCGGGCGGCTCTATTTTAATCCTGTCGTTGCTATGGTCCAACTCCACCAAGTACATCCCATTCGCCACCGCGAGCTTACGGGCGTTATTATCAAAGGAAATCCCCGCGACGGCGGCGTATATTGTCTTGCCGGCTACGCCGGCCTTAGCTTCGTGTTGCCGCAACTCGCTCAAACTTTTCAGGAACGTGTTCATTTCGCTCTCTCTGACCCGCGTTTTCGCCTCCACTGCCATGACCGCATCGCCGTTCTCCAGGAACAAATCAATCTCGGCATACATATTGCCGCTGTCGGTAAATATTTTGTTCGGGGATATGTTATCGAACCGATACCCAAACTGCGTATTCAAGTTCTCCATCAAACCCGGAAGCAACACCAATTCGACAACCTTGCCGAGGCTATTGTTTATACCGCCGACATTGCCGTTCAATTTAGCTACTGATTCGGACACTTTGTCCACCCTTTCGGACATTTTGTCCACCGTCGCGGATGTCTTATCCACCCTTTCGGACAGCTTGTCCACCGTCGCGGACGTCCTGTCCACCCTTTCGGACAGCTTGTCCACCGCCTCGGACGTCTTATCCACCCTTTCGGACAGTTCCTTCGTCGTTTGCCGCAACTCATGTGAAGTCTCATTCACCGTTTCGGACACCGCCGCGATTTTCTTCGCCAGCATCGCCTCGGACACCGCGATGGTGCCCGCCATCGACACCATCGCCTCCTCCAGCCTGTCCATACGGCTAACTAACGGCGGGACCCTCTTCTTGACCGGCGATTTTCTCTTGGCCGAGGCCTTTTTCACGGTTTTTACCCCCATGGCGCCCTCCATTATTTTGATGTTTGCCCGGTTACTAATGATAATAATATATATCTTGGGGTGGTGGATACGCAAAAGAAACGGGTCAGGACATCAAAAAGCCGTCTTCATGGACTTTGTGCCCCCGCCCGCCCGCTTTTCAATGTTCCTGTTTTTAGAATCGAAAATCATATGTCCTGTCGGAGTTGCGAGGGTGGAGGGGGGCGTGAAAAGGGGGAAGTTTTTGTACGCGCCAATCTTACCACTCCCGGTTCCGCAAGATATATTTTTGCCGTATGAGATACCCCAAGACACGCCTAAGCCTGCTGATGTTCATCCAGTTCTTCATCTGGGGCGCCACCGGGCCTATCCTCAGCCTCTACCTCCGCGACTGCCTCGGCTTCTCCGGCGCTCAGGTAGGGTTGATTTTAGGCCTGTCCGCGCTGGGCTCTATCTTCTCGCCGGCTTTTATGTCCTTCGTGGCCGACCGCTTCGTCAGCTCGGAACGCCTGCTGTGCCTCCTGAACGCCGTCGGCGGGGCCTGCATGTTCGTCTTCTCTCGACAGACGGGATGGTACCAGGCACTCGCAATCTACATAGTTTATCAGGTTGTGGTCAGCCCGATGTCGCCGCTTATAAACGCGATTACCTTCCACCACTCGCCTTCCGAGCGCCGGAAGTTCGGGAACATCCGGGTCTGGGGGACCGTCGGGTGGATAGCCGTGGCGTGGTTCGCGAGCTTCGGGCTGCAACAAGGCGGCGCGGCGCAGGCGGCCGCCGAGGGAGGCAGCAAATTACCGCTGTTATTGGATATATCGGCGATAACCTCTTTCGTCATGGCCGCTTACTGCCTGACCATACCGAAAAGAGGGCGGGCGCATGGCCCCGCCCTTACGCCGGACGAATCGCCGACACCGGAATCAATATCCGTGCCGACATCCGCCGTATCAACACCCGTATCAATCCCTGCAGATGAATTGACACCCGAACCGGCACCCGCGCCAAGACCGAGCACCCGTGCGGCCCTGAGGGTCGTCCTCCGCCCGCAAGTCCTCGCCCTCGCCGCCGCGACCGCCGCCATCACCTTCGTGGACAAGTTCTACAACGTGGGTACCTCCCCCTTCCTGCGCAGCATAGGCCTGAGCGAACAGGCCGTCATGCCCGCCATGAGCTTGGGGCAGGTGCCGGAAATCGCCGCCATGGGCATACTGGGATACCTACTCACCCGCTTCGGCGCCAAAAGGGTGCTCCTGCTCGGGGTGGCCATGGAAATCTTCCGCTTTGCCGCCTGCGCGGCAGGCTTCAATATGCCGCTGGTGTACGCCGCCCTCTGCGTGCACGGGCTGGCCTACACCTTCACCATGGTCACCGCCGTCATCTGCTTAGACGGATTCTGCGACGCGCGCGAGCGGTCGGGCGTACACCAGCTGTTCAACGTGGCCACCGCCGGAATAGGCGGGTTTTTGGGGAGCTACGCGGCGGGATGGACTATGGACCTGTTCACCGACGCGGCGGGGAGCGTGAACTACAGGGGGTACTGGGCGGCGCCGCTTGCCATATCCATATTAGTATTCATAACAATAGCGGGAAAGACAGGCTCGCCGCGAATATCCAAAGCCGCCCCCCGGCTAAGTTCTAATGATATAAAATAAACGGCCATTCCCAGCCGGCTTTCTAATCCGGGAATGACAAATATCCTGCTTAAATAGAGGTATTATCGTTATTGTATTTTTTATTTGCTTTACGGCTCGCCATAATGTATTTTATATGGATTGTAAAAAATCCGCCCGTTTGGGACGGGGGGCGCCTGTTGTAACATTTTGCGCTGTGGACGGGTCTAATCTTGGTGAATATTCGAACCGGATTCGTAAGATATATTATTTAGCAACATAAACCATTAACTTTTTTTTGTACAGGAGGGTAGCGCAATGAAATGTTCTGTCATTGCAAAGGCGCTGGCGCTTGTGCCGGTGTTGTGTTTTGGGTTGGTTTTTGGACAATCGAGGGCCATCGGCGGTCCTCCGGCCGGCGGTCCGCCGCCCAGGGCCAGCGGGGACGCCATTGCCGGTTACGTCTATGGCGCCGAAGACGCGAGGAACGGCGAGGAACTGGCCGAAAAGGTGGTTGAAAAACTTGCCGACAGCCGCAAATACTCGAAGCCGAGGCGCGCGTCCCGCGAGTTCTTCAGGGAAGTGGAGAGGCTGGAGCGCCGCAGGCTCCCCGACGATAGGGACTTCTGCCGTATCGGCGATGATTTCGGGGTAAACTACCTGTGCATCATCGATATCGAGAAAGCCGGACGCGGCGCCAGCGTGTGGGGACGCATCATCGACCTCTCCAGCTGCCAAGTGGTGGCGACCGCCGAGTTCACCGGCCTTATCCGCAACACCGCGGAAATCGACAGAGCGGCGAGCGAGCTTTCAAGGGAACTCCTGTTCAGGAAGATGAACAGGCGGTCGATAGCCAGTTCGGCCCCGCCCCCACCGCCGCCCCCGCCCCCGCCTCCGCCGCCTCCCCCGCCCCGCGGCAACGCCATAGCGGGATACGTGTTCGGCGCCGACAACGCGAGGAACGGCGAGGAACTCGCCGAGCAAGTGGTAACCAAGCTCACCAACCTGCGTAAATACTCGCAACCCAGACGCAGATCCAGCGAGTTCTTCAGGGAAGTGGAAAAACTGGAGCAGAGGGCCGAGAGCCGCGGAAAGCTCCCTTCGGACAGAGACTTCTGCCGGATAGGCAACGACTTCGGCGTGGAGTACCTGTGCATAATAGACATTGAAAAGGCCGGACGCGGCGCCAGCATTTGGGCGCGCATCCTCGACCTGGACAAATGCACAATCATAGCGACGGGCGAAAGCACCGCGCTGATAAGGAACACCGAAGAAATCAACAAGGTGGCGGAAGACTTAGTCAGGGAGCTGTCGAACCACAAAATCGGCAGAAGGTCGATACAGAGGTAAACTCGCGACAAACTATCGGGAGCGGACACATATCGATACCGCGGGGGCCGAATTTTTCAGCCCCCGCATTTGATACCAGCGTGACGGCTTTTAATGTTTGACCTGTTTTATTTAACTAAACGTTTTTTGAAGTATAAACCCTATTTTATAAGGAGATGTGCGTATGTCGAAGTTGCTGCTTAAGTCGTGGAAGATTCTTTCGTTTGGGGTGATGACGGTGGCCTTGGGGCTGTTTTTGGCGTCTTGCGCGGATACGGGAGACGATGAGGGGGACACTACGTACTCTGTCACTGTGGCATTCGAGGACGTTGATACGGATGTGCTTCTGACCGGTATAACGTCAAGCGGGGCCGGCTCTTACAAAGCAGGCGATACTGTTAGGCTAAGCGTCGAGAATAAGTCCGGCTATGTGTTCGAAGCTTGGACAAGTGATGAGAACTCAAGTGTTTTTGGCACCGGCGCGAATAATTTCGATTTGAATCGGACAACCACGTTTATCATGCCGGCTAAGAATGTCAGAATAACGGGGCGGTTTAAAGCGACCGAGGTTGAAACTGAGTACTACAGTGTCAACATCGTGGGCGGAAGCGCGGAATACGATGAATACGAGGAGGGCGAAATCGTTTCCATTACAGCGACACCGCCTAATGATTCAATCTTCTTCAAGTGGACGGCTAATACGAGCGGTGTTGTGTTTGACAGCGAGACCGACGCGGCTACGACGTTTGTTATGCCGGCGGAAGATGTTACGGTGGAGGCGACATTTGTGGCAAAACCGAATCCGGCGGCGGTACGGTTTACTTGGGAATTGAGTGCGCAGTCCAAAATTCAGAGCATCGCGGCGAGCTTCAGCGATGTGGATTCATGGTATACAAGCGTCTATATGTCGGAGGATTACGTTGAAGAAGACGCCTCGGACATTCCGATGCATTACGGCAGCACACAACTCCCTAACAACATTTACTCAAAAACAATGCACGCATCAAGCGGCTCCCCCCACAAGAGTAAATATTTCAGCATATCCGAGGGTGACGATGATGGCCAATATACGGCTGTGTGCACCATTGACGATCCGGCGTTTGACAACATCGCTGATATCGTGGCGAACTACGATGTCTCCGTTACCGGAAACAATGTGTTTTTCGAGGTCGGCTTTGACGTGGATACGTTCCTTGCCGGAGAAGACGACTTGGGTTGGATTAACCAGATACGCGACAACCCATATAGCGATCCCCGCCTCGAAAAGACAAAGGCCAAAAAGTTGGTGAAGAAAGTCCAGAAGGACAATGTGACCTACTACGTCCTTCACAGGTCAAGGAAGTAACGCCGTAGCAACACCATAAACGGCGCGGTAGTTCGAACCAACGGCCGTCAGCGCGGATTTCCCGCGTTGGCGGCTTTATTTTGACTAAGACTAAAAGAATAACTGCCAGGCTTTAAACCTCAAAAAAGGAGTTCCGGCATGACGAAATATCTGAAATTGTTGCTGTTGGCGGCCCTTGCCGCCGCGGTTGGGCTGGTGTCATATTCTTGCATTGAGGACGAATCGGAACCTGAACCGGAACCGGAGATTGTTTATGACGCGGATGTTCGGTACACGTGGGAAAGCGCGGAGGAACACAAAATTCAATCCATCGCGGCAAGCTACGGCGATGTGAAGGATTGGATTGATAATGTTTACCATGATATCGATTATATTGAGGAAGACGCGTCCGAAGTTCCGTTGTATAACGGCAGTAGCCTTATTCCCAACAATATCTATTCGAGCACGTTGCACGGCGCAAGCGCAACCGGTTCCCCGTACAAAGGCGCTTATTTGCCGATAAACAAGGGCTTGTATACCGCGGTGTGCACAGGCGACGACGAACTCGGCACTTTTGACATTGTGGCAAACTATAATATCAATGTCGTTGGCGACCTTAGCTACTTTGAAATCGCGTTTGACGTGGGGACGTTCACCGACCCGCAGTGGGGCGGCATCAGTGAAACCGCTTGGTACAGTGAAGTGCGCGACAATCCCAATACCGACCCGCGGCTTGAGAAGGCTCCGGCCAACGGGAAGACAAAGGTCAGGAAGCTCACGAAGAAACTCTCGAACGGCGGCAGCGTTACCTACTACTTCCTTCGCAGGGCACAGAAGTAACGCCGGACGCGTATTTGTTTAAGTCGGGGCTGCCGGCGCGAATTCGTCGTGTCGGCAGCTTTTTTTTGTTAACCCGTTATTTTGTTTGTAAGCCCCAAACCTCGAATAAGGAGGCCGCCTGTATGGTAAAGTTTACGAAACTGTTATTACCGGTCGTCGCGATTACCGCCGGATTGCTGCCGTCCTCCTGCGTCGTCACCGTCGCGGATGAAGGGTCGGCAATGGTCAGGTTTACGTGGGAGGCATATCAGCGAAACTATTCTATTACAGATATAATAGCCGGTTATGAGGACGTGAAGCATTGGCATGACTATGAGTATATGGCCGCGGGTTACGCCGACGACGACTTTACGGATGTCCCTCTGTATAACGGAAGCTACGATATTCGCGATAAAATCTACTCAAGCCGTCTGCCTCAGTACGCCACAAAATATAAGGGCGTCTATCAGTCCATATCGGCGGGAAAATATACCGCGGTATGTACCGTCGAGGATTTCAGGTATAACAACACTTTTTACATCGTGGCGAACTACACGATTACGGGCGGCGCGTCCGGCGCCGTCAATTACTATGAGGTCGCGTTTGACGCGAGAGCAATCATTGACGGGACAGACGATTTGGGCTGGATTTGGGGAAACTACGGCGAATATCCCCGAACCGATGAAAAGTTGCTCGAAAAAGCGCCGGCTAAACGGCTCGCGAAGAAAATCGAAAGGGACGGCGTGGTTTTCCACGTATTCCGCAGGCCATGATATTTAATTTTCTTTTCCAGCGTCCCATTATGTATATTATAACGACGCGGCGGACGGCAGGGGGGCGCCCCGCGAACCGTTATCATTACCGTTAAACGAAATCTAAAGAAGCAATTAACCGCAAACCTACTTACCGGAGGGGGTGTAGAATGTTCAAGTTCGTGAAGATAGTTTTGGCGCTCGTCGTTCTGGTCATTGCCGGCGCGTTCATCTACGACAAATATTGTTCTATGAGCTGCGGATGCGATGAGGACGGGAAGTGCTGCTGATTTGACGCGCCGGATGTTCGGTGTATCGGCGGGCGGCGGCCGCGGTATGCGCGGTCGCCGCCGTTTTGTGTTATCGGCTGCCGTGTTGCTGTTTGCGGCGGCGCGGCCTGTTCCGGCGCAGTGGCTTCACGCGGCGCCCGGCAACTCCGCCGTTACCGTAAGGCCGCAGATTGTGCGGACGGTGCCGCACGACCCGTCGGCGTTCACCCAGGGGTTGCTGTTCCACGACGGGCTCCTCTACGAAAGCACCGGGCTTGTTGGCAAATCGAGTCTGCGCCGGATTGACCCGCGCAGCGGCGAGGCGCTGTGGAAGAACAATCTGCGCGGCGGCGAGTTCGCGGAGGGAATCGCGATATTGGGCCACGAACTCGTGCAGCTGACCTGGAAGGGCGGAACGGCCATACGCTACGAGCTGCCGACGCTACGCGGCGACGCGCTGCCCCCGTTTCACTACAAGGGCGAGGGGTGGGGATTGACAAACGACGCCACACACTTCATAATGAGCAACGGCTCCGACTCGCTGTACTTCCGCGACAAGCGGTTTGAACCCGTACGCGCCGTGGCGGTCACGCGGAACGGAAGACCGCAAAAACATTTGAACGAACTGGAGTACACGCGCGGCTACGTCTACGCCAACGTCTGGTACCAGAATTTTATCGTGGAAATATCGGCGGAAAGCGGGACGGTAAAGAGGGTCATAGACTGCGCCGGCCTGCTGCGCGCGGAACGCCCGCTTACCGTCGACAACGTACTAAACGGCATAGCCTACGACGAACGCGAGGACGAGTGGTACCTCACGGGAAAGAACTGGAAAAGTATTTTCGTGGTTAAGATACCGAAACCATCCCCTTAAAACAGATGTTGACTTGACTTATTATGTTCCCAGATATAATAAAAAACAGCGCGGTACTGGCCCCCTTAGCCGGCGTGACCGACCCCGTGTACCGCCGGGTCTGCCGGCGTTTAGGCGCCGACGCCGTGGTTACGGAGATGGTCAGCGCCGACGGTTTGCACTACAAGTCGGAGAACACCGCGAAACTTATGGAGTTCGACGAATCCGAGAGACCCGTCGGCGTGCAGTTCTTCGGCTCCGACCCGGAGCGTTTGGCCAACGCGGCGCGGTTCGCCTGCGAGCGGGTGAAGCCGGATTTTATTGATTTGAACGCCGGCTGCCCCGTCGCCAAAGTTGTGAAGAACGGCGCGGGCTCGGCGCTGCTCAAGGACGCCGCCCTGTTCGGCAAAATCGTGGAGGCGATGTCCCAAGCCGTCGCCATCCCCGTCACGGTAAAAATACGCTCCGGATGGAATATGTATGAGTGGGTGGACGTGGAGTTTGCCAGGATTGCCCAAGATAGCGGCGCCGCCGCAGTGACGCTGCATCCTCGGTCGCAGACGATGATGTTCACCGGCCACTCTTTCTGGGAGCGCATAGCGGCGGTAAAGGAGGCGGTATCCATCCCCGTAATAGGAAATGGGGATGTAACAAACGCCGCCGACGCGATGAAGATGTTCGCGGAAACGGGCTGCGACGCGGTGATGATAGGCCGCGGCAGCCTTGGGAACCCGTGGATATTCGCCGAGATAAAAGCGGCGCAGCGGGGAGAAGCCTTTATTCCCCCGTCCTCACAAGAGCGTAAGACATTAATAATAGACCAAATCCGCGCCTTTCGTGAAGCGTACGGCGAACAGCGCGCCTGCGGGGATATGAAGAAGCGCGTGGCCTGGCACCTAAAAGGCCTTCCCGGCGCCGGCGCCGCCAGGGCGGAGGTCTTCGCTTCGTCATCATCACTAAAGATAGAAGAGATTGTTGATAGGTTTTTTGGGAGTTAAAGATTTTAATGATTTTGATTTTTATTTTTATTATATTAGATAGGTTGCAACACAATACAAAATCAAAAAACATAATAAGGATTTACAGTATATGGCAAACGTAAAATTCTACGCCGGCGAGTCTTTCCCGCTCGAAATGCACAAGGTGCGCATTATCCAAAAGTTGAACCTCATTCCGGTAGAGGAGCGCGGCAAGGCCATCGCCGGGGCGGGCAACAACACTTTTCTGCTCAACAACCGCGATGTGTTCATGGATATGCTGACCGACAGCGGGGTGAACGCGATGAGCGACCGGCAGTTGGCCTCCATGATGGCCGCCGACGACAGCTACGCCGGCAGCGAGACCTTCACGCGGCTCGACAAGTCGGTGAAGCATTTCTTCGGCTGCAAATACTTCCTGCCGGCGCACCAGGGGCGCGCCTGCGAGAACATCCTTTCGCAGACCTTCGTCAAACCGGGTTATGTTGTCCCCATGAACTACCACTTCACCACGGCCAAAGCGCTCATCACGGTCAACGGCGGGACGGTGGAGGAGCTTATCATCGACGAGGGGCTGAAGATTCGGAGCGACTGTCTGTTCAAGGGAGACATAGACATCGGCAGGTTGAAAGAGGTTATAAAGAGATACGGCGCGGACAAGGTCGCCTACGTGCGGATGGAAGCCGGGACGAACTTAGTGGGCGGGCAGCCCTTTTCGCTCGCAAACTACGAGGAGGTCAGCGAGATTTGCCGCGCCGCGAAGATTCCGCTCGTATTAGACGCGAGCCTCCTGGCCGACAACCTGTATTTCAACAAGCGCCGCGAGGAGCGTTGCGGGAAGATGACGCTGCACGAGATAGTTTTGAAATTTGCCGAGCTCTCCGACATCATCTACTTTTCGGCGCGCAAACTGGGTTTCGCCCGGGGCGGCGGCATCTGTACCAACGACCATGAGATATTTTTGAGGCTGCGCGAGCTGGTCCCGCTCTTTGAGGGCTTTTTGACCTACGGCGGGATGTCGGTGAGGGAGATGGAGGCCATAGCGGTGGGTTTGGACGAGACGCTCGACGAGGACATGATAAGCCAGGGGCCGATATTTATAGACTACATGGTGAAGGAGCTTGACAAGAGGGGAATTCCTGTTATCACGCCGCCGGGGGGGCTTGGGTGCCACGTGGACGCCAAGTCCTTTTTGGAGCACATACCGCAGGACAAGTATCCGGCCGGGGCCTTGGGGTCGGCCTACTTCATAGCGAGCGGGATACGCGGCATGGAGCGGGGGACGCTTAGCGAGCAGCGCGACCCGGACGGGAAGGAGCACTTCTCCAACATGGAGCTGCTGCGTTTGGCGCTGCCGAGGCGCGTGTTCACGCTTTCGCAGGTCAACTACGCGATTGACCGGCTTGTGTGGCTCTACGAGAACCGCCGCCTGGTGGAGGGGCTACGGTTCGTGGAGGAGCCGAGGATTCTGCGGTTCTTCTTCGGTCGGCTGGAACCGGTTTCGGATTGGCAGAACAAGTTGATTGAAAAGTTCAGGAAAGATTTCGGGGATAGCCTGTAATATGATAACGGTAATCATCTCCGCCCGTAACCCTGTCCCCGAATCTACCCTTGAGCGGAACATCCGCAAGACCATCGGGGCGCCGATAGAGCTGTTTATGATAAACAACTCCGAGGGGACGAACGGGCTGGCCGCCGTATATAACTTTGGGGCGGCGCGGTCGCGCGGGGAGATTTTGGTCTTCATGCACGACGACGCCTTCTTCATGACGGAGGGTTGGGGGCCCATATTAGAGTCGCTCTTCGCCCAAGACCCGTATTTGGGGGTCGTGGGGGTGGCCGGGACGCAGTACATATTCCGCGACAACTGCTCGTGGACGGCGGCGGGGAGGCCGTTCATAAAGGGGCGCATCGTCCATGACCTGCAAAACGGCGATTTTTTCGCCACGCTCTTCTCGCCGGACAGGGAGAGTTGCGAGGTGGTGGCGTGCAACGGGGTCTTTTTCGCGGTGCGGCGGACGCTCCTCACGCAATTTGGGTTTGACGAGCAGACTTTTGACTCGTTCTACTTCCACGAGATGGACTTTTGTATGCAGGCGCGTAAAAAGTGGCGCGTGGCGGTAACGGCGGATATCCTGGTAAAGCACCGCTCGATGGGGACGTACGACAAGGCGTGGCAGCGTTACGGCCAACTGTTCCTGAACAAGTGGGCGGCTGAGTTGCCGGCCGGCTGCGCCAATGCCGTCCCTGACCCGGCCAACAGCGTTCCGGCGGCCAAAGCGAGCTTAAAAGGCAAGGTGGACCAAAGAACGATAGCTTGATGGTGTGTAACATATTATATCCTCCAAAAGTCTAATTTTGTATGCATGGACAAAAAAATACTTTTTACTTGATATGTATGTTATTTTATGGTATAGTTATTATAGTAGAGGGTCTAAGGAAGAAAAAAGAACATTAACACCGTACACTGTGCGCATTATGCGTGTATTATTGTTCATTCAATGTGGGAGACGTATCGGCTATGCTTGACAAGAAACATGACGGCTTCTTCGACGAAGAGACCGCGGAAGACAGGAAATCCGGCGAGCTAATGGCTATGCTCGGCGGATACGACAAGAAGCTCAAGGAATTCTCGGCGGGAGAAAAGGTATCCGGCAAGGTGACGCGTATCGGCTCCGAGTACGTGTACCTTGACATCGGCGCGAAGAACGAGGCGATGATCAAGGCCATCGAGCTTACCGGCGACGAGGTGAAGGTGGGAGACGCCGTGGGCGGATTTATCGTCTCGAACCGGGACGGCGAGACTATCGTGAGCAAAAGCGCGGGCTCCGGCGGCGGGACCGCCGACCTGAGCGCGCTGCGCGAGGCGCTTGAGGCGCGAATGCCCGTGCAGGGCAAGGTGACCGGCGTGAGCAAGAACGGGCTTATCGTCAAAATCATGGGCCATCGCTCGTTTTGCCCCGTCAGCCAAATTGACGTGAGGTACACCTCCGACGTAAACGAGTACCTCAACAAGACGCTCGACTTCGTTATAACCCGTATCACCGAAGGCGGGAAGAACATCGTCGTGAGCCGCGTACCGCTCTTTGAGGCCGGGCTTGAGGAACAGTTCAAGAAGTTCGCCGACACCGCGGGCAGCAACAAGGTATTTAAGGGCAAGGTCTCGAAGGTCGCCGAATTCGGCCTCTTCGTTGAGATAGGCGGCCTTGAGGGGCTTGTGCATATCTCCGAGGTTTCGTGGCAGCGGGCGCAGAACTTGTCCGAGTCGTTTGCGGTGGGTAAGGAGGTGGAGTTCGTCGTGTTAAAGGCGGAGCGTAAGGATACGTTGCGCAACTCGAAAATCTCGCTCTCCATGAAGCAGGCGCTCGATGACCCGTGGAAAAAGGTGGCGGACGGGGTGACCGTGGGGGAAACGCTTAGCGGCAAGGTCACGCGGTTGGCGGATTTCGGCGCGTTTGTGGAGGTTATCCCCGGCGTGGAGGGGCTCGTCCACGTGTCGGAGATGGCTTGGGGGCGGCGTGTCCACCACCCGTCGGAGATTGTGGCTCCCGGTCAGGCGGTACGGGTAACCGTCCTGGGGATAGACCACAACAAGAAGTCCATCTCGCTCACGCTAAAGGATATGGCAAGCGACCCGTGGAACGGGATTGAGGAGAAGCTGGCCGTAGGCACCGACGTGAGCGGCACCGTGGCGCGGAAGGCGAAGTTCGGGTACTTCATAGACCTGTTTGAAGGCGTCACGGGGCTTTTGGTGTTTTCGAGGATGGCCGCCGACAAAAAGGATTCGTTGAAGCCGGGCGACACGGTGACCGTTCAGGTGGAGTCGATTGACACGGAGGCTCGCCGAGTGGCGCTCTCAATGGGGGTCTCCGACAGCAACAAGGATACAGAGGAGACGAAGCAGTACCTGAAGAAGCAGGACGCGAAACCGGAGAAAGAGGCGACGGGCGGGGGCGCGTCGTCGGATACGGCAATGGGGGCGGCGCTATTGGCGGCGGGATTCAAAAAGCCAAAGCCGGCGGCTAAGGTACCTGCGGCGGCGAAAACGGCGGCGCCCAAAGCGGATTCCGTGTCAACAACATCAACGGCGGCAGCGGATAAAACGTCGTCCGTTTCAACAGAAAGGAGTGCGGAGACGCCGTTAAAACCGGCTTCCGTATCAACACCATCAACCACGCCCGTTGTTGACAAATCTTCATCCGTACCAGCAGAAAAGAGTGTCGAAACGCCGTCAGAACCGGCTTCCGCGCCCACGGCAACAACCGAGCCGGCAGTTGACAAATCACCGTCCGTATCAAAGGAAGAGGTTGCGCAAACGCCGCCGAAACCGGTAACGACCGCAAAAGCGTCAACCCCGGTAGCGGATAAACCGGCATCCGCGTCAACAAAAGAGGTTGCGGAGACGCCGTAAAAGCAGGCGCCCGCGTCAATCGCGCCCTGATGCGCCATTTATGCAACGGGTACCGGGGCGGTTTGGTAAAAGGAATAACGGATGAAATGAACGTCCTTGTCATAGGCGGTGCCGGCTACATAGGTAGCCATGTGTGTCGTATGCTCCTTGACGCGGGGTATGCGGTTACCGTGTATGACAACCTTTCCAGCGGCTGCGAGGAGAACTTGTTCCCCGAAGCCGCTTTCATCCGGGGCGACATCCTCGACGCCCCCGCGCTCTCCGCCGCGATGGCCGGCGGCAATTTTGTCGCCCTTGTGCACTTAGCCGCCCTCAAGGCCGCCGGCGAATCTATGGTCTATCCCGAAAAGTATTCCGTCAACAACATCGCGGGGACAATCAACATCCTGAACTGCGCCGCCGCGGCGGGCATCGGAATCGTAGTCTTCTCATCGACCGCGGCCGTCTACGGCGCGCCGAGTTACCTGCCCATGGACGAAAAGCACCCGCTCAATCCTGAAAACTACTACGGCTTCACTAAATTGGAGATTGAGCGGCTGCTGGGCTGGTACGACAGGCTGAAGGGCATCCGCTACGCCGCCCTGCGCTACTTCAACGCCGCCGGCTACGACGCGGAGGGGCGGGTTCGCGGCTTAGAGCGAAATCCGGCAAACCTGTTGCCCATTATAATGGAAGTAGCGGCGGGGGCAAGGGAAAAATTGGAGATTTTCGGGGATGACTGGGCCACGCCGGACGGCACCTGCATCCGCGACTACGTCCACGCGACCGACCTGGCGTGGGCGCACACCCTGTCCATAGAGCGCCTGATGGGAGGCGGCAAAAGCCTCACGCTCAATTTGGGCAGCGAAACCGGAATCAGCGTAAAATCAATGTTGGAGACGGCAAGAAAGGTAACGGGTAAAGCAATCCCGGCCGTGGCGGCTCCCCGCCGGGCCGGCGACCCGGAGCGCGTCGTCGCGTCGGCGTCAAAAGCGAGAGACAAGCTGGGGTGGAGAGCCAAACACAGCGACGTCGAAACATTGATTGAAAGCGCGTGGAGGATGTACAATGGTCATTGAACTTATCATTCACGCTGTTTTCGAGGCACTGTTCCAAAATCCGTGTAAACCGATTTTGGCGGATTCAACCGTCATGCCTGATTTTATGTACGTTTACACAAAGAGACGGAATGCCTCGATTTTGTTTCAAACTCACCAAAAAAAGGATACCTTATATCATGAATACACAAAATTCCCGTTTAATCATCGCCGCAGCGGTAATTCTTGGCGTGGCGGCGGCTGTTGTTGTGATGTGCGCCAAAGAACCCAAAGCATCACAAGATTCCGTTGTTCCCGACACGGATACGACTTTGCAGGCTCCGGCGCGGCAAGAAACTATAGAGGCGGATATGGATACGAGTTCGCCGCAATCCAAACCGCCCGTCCTGAAAATCGGCGGGAAGGAAAATCCCGACGTTTACCTGCAATCGCTTGACATTCAGGTAGAGGTGACCGGAAATATCGCTTCCACGCGGTATACGATGGTTTTCAAAAACAAAACCGGCCGTGTCTTAGAGGGTGAACTGACCTTTCCATTGCCCGACGGACGCACCGTAACCTACTACGCGCTGGATATTAACGGCAGGATGCGCGAGGCCGTGCCTGTGGAAAAAGCGAAGGGGACGGAGGTTTTTGAGGAGATAGAGCAGCGGCGGGTTGACCCCGGCTTGCTTGAGCGTGTGGAGGGCAACAATTTCCGCACGCGCGTCTACCCGATTCCGGCGCACGGAACGCGCACCGTCGCAATCGGCTACGAGGAAGAGTTGGCGCTCGAAAAGAGTTTGCTGCGTTACCGGCTGCCGATGGCTTACCCAGATTCGCTCGAAAAATTCTCAGTGAAAGCGACTGTTTGGAAGAGCGACATAAAACCGCTTGTTCCCGAAGCCGCCGACGAGCTTCGCTTTGACAAAGCCGGCGAGAACTACGTCGCCTCGTTTGCCAAAGAGAAGTACCGCCCCGCCCGCTCGTTAAATTTCGCGCTGCCCTCCCCTGCCGACATTCCGCGGGTTATGATGCAACCGGCGCAGGGAAGCCACTACTTTTTCGCTTCGGTCTCGCCGAAGATGGAAACTCGTAAAAAGCAATGGGCCGACGATTTGGCAATCATTTGGGACGTCTCTTTAAGCGGCTCGCAGCGTGACTTAAAACGTGAACTGGAGGCGCTTGATGTCATTTTTGCCGAAAAGAAAGACGCCAACGTCCATCTTTACTTTTTGAACAATAAGTTTAAAAAGGTAATCAACAGGGGAACGGGCAGCGGTGAATATAAGGTGGCCGGCGGGAAGTGGGACGCATTGAAAGCGGTTTTAGAGACGGCGGTCTTCGACGGCGGCACCGATTTCTCGCAAATCAATTTGAGCGGCATCGCCGGAAATGAGATTCTGTTTTTTTCAGACGGGATATCGACGCTTAGCGACGCCGATTTTACAGGGAATACCAAAGCGGCAAAATACCCTGTACACTGCGTGGTATCTTCCGCTAAAGCCGATTACAGCGCGATGAAATTAATCGCGGGCAAATCAAAAGGCAAGTTTATAAATATGAACGCCCTGTCCTTCGAAAAATTAAAGGGCGAACTGTTGAACGAAACGTTGCAATTTTTGGGGGCGGAACACGGGAAATCCGTACGCGAGGTATATCCGGGCATCGCGACGCCGGTTCACGGCAATTTCTCCGCGGCGGGCATCTCCGACGCGGACAGCGCCGAATTGACCTTACTTTTCGGTTTCGGCGGTAATGTTGAAAAGCGGATAACGGTGAAATTAGACACAAAAAACGCCGACACTCAAGTGAACGCGCATAAAATTTGGGCGCAAAAAAAGATTGCGGAACTCGACTTAAACTATGAGAAAACCCGCGCCGAGCTTACGGAACTTGGGCAGCAGTTCGGCATTGTCACGCGGAACACGTCGCTTATCGTGCTGGAAACCGTTGACGACTACATCCGCTACAAAATCACTCCGCCTGCCGCCGAAGCCGAGTTGTACGCGGAGTTTCAGCGCAGGACAAACGGGTGGAATGAGCCAAAGCGCAATAACGCCGCGCAGTCCGGCGGCGCGGAGAGTCCCCGCGGGAGTATGACGGCAGTCATCGGCGGCAACAATGGAGGCGGCGACCCAAGTGCGCGCGTTAACCCAATCGGCGTTCTCGGTATCGTTTCCGGCCAAATAAAGGGCAAGAGCGTCGCGAGCGCGGACATCTTCGGCAAAGGAGGTTTCGATACGGACATTGACGCGATACTTTCCGGCGTGGGCGGCCTGAAATCGGGCGGCGACGGCGGCGTCGGCCGTAAAGGAGTGGCCGGAATAGGATACGGGGCAGGATATGGTTCAGGCTTCGGCGGGGGCGGCGGAGGGGTAGACGATATGTTGGGAGGATTGGCGGGCGGCGGAGGCGGCGGCCTTGAACTGAAGAAGAAAGGCGAGCTTAGAGTGTCTTCTCCCGATTTCCTGAGAGGCGGCAGCCTCACCGGCGGCAGAAGCAGAGCAAGCATTCAGCGCGTCATCATGCAAAACATGGCCGCGCTTCGCTACGCCTACAACAGGCGTTTGCGCGAAAAAACCGGTTTGTGCGGTAAAATCACGGTAAAATTCGCTATTGACGAATTCGGAAAAGCGGTATTAGCTCAGGTGGTAGAATCCACAATGAACGACTCTTCGCTTGAACACACCGTGATAAGCAGGATTAAGAGCTGGAGTTTTGAGAGGCTCGATAAACCGGGGGACGTGACGGAGGTTACGTATCCGTTCGTCTTCTCGGATGCCAGCCCTTGCGCGGAAACGACAAACGGTTCCGCGCAAACAGGCGGGAACAGCGAGAGCCCCGATCAATTGCTGGATAGAATAGACCGGCAGGCAAAGGCAAGGGCAGATAGGGAAAAAGCCGAGCGAGAGGCGAGAGAAAGGCGGGAAAGAGAGAGCGCGAGAGAGGAAGCAAGAATGCGCGCCGAGCGACAGGCGGGAGATACGCTTAACGGCGCGGTGGCGGCGGCTAATACCATAAAACATTGGTGGAATACCGATTTCGCGCCGTCAAGCTCAAAATATCCCATACCGGATGAAACCGGCGTACGCTTCTCGGCAAAGGGTACCGCGAAGAGCGATTTCGTTAGGAGCACCGATTATCTGAGAGAAATGACGGGAAAAACGGCGGACGATTATAAGACGTATCTGAATGTAAGAAAAGATTACGCCAACTCGCCGACTTTTTATTTTAATATGGCAAGCTGGTTCTACGCGTGCGGCGACAGGGAGACCGCAGTCCGCGTACTCACCTCCATCGCCGATTTGGAACTCGAAAACGCCGCGCTCTACCGGTTGCTGGGCTACAGGCTTAAAGAATTCGGCGAGTACGCGCTCGAAAAGTTCGTATGCCGAAAGGTGGTTCAGTGGCGGCCGATGGAACCGCAAAGCCACCGCGACTACGCCTTAGCCCTCGCCGACAACGGAGAGGCGCAGGCGGCGCTAAGCGCGCTCTATGGGGTATTGACAAAAACATATTCGGCAAATATCGCAAACCGCAGCCGCGGGATAGCGGAGGTTACGGTTACGGAAATAAACCGTTTGATTGCCAAATACCCCAACCTTAACACGTCAAAGATTTATAAGCGCCTGCTGATTGACATTCCCGTTGATGTCCGCGTGGTCATAAACTGGAATATGAACAGCACCGACATCGATTTGCACGTGGTAGACCCGACAGGCGAAGAGTGCTACTACAGCCACAGCGCAACAAAAATTGGCGGACGCATAAGCGCCGACGTCACAAACGGGTACGGCCCGGAACAATTCCTTTTGAAGAACGCGGTAAAGGGAAAATACCGGGTCTACGTAAACTACTACGGCGACCGTCAGGTCACCGATGCCGGTCCGTCAACAGTTATGGCGGAAATATACACAAAATACGCCGACAAAACCGAGCGCCGCAAGGTTGTGTGTTTGCAAATGTCAAACGCAATGAGACGGCGCGACGGAAATGTACCGGTGGCGGAGTTTGAGTTTTGATATTATATTGATATAAAAAGGAGGTTATTATGAAATCAACAAAATCGTTCTTACTGCTCGCCGCGGCTTTCGCCATACCCGTATCGATAACGGCACAGGCCCGATTGCCGGTTTTGAGGATTGACGGGAAAGAGAACCCCGACGTCTATTTGCAATCGCTTGACATTCAAGTCGAGGTGACCGGAAGTATCGCGTCCACACGCCACACAATGGTTTTTAAGAACCGGTCGGCGAATATTTTGGAGGGCGAACTGACCTTTCCGCTGCCCGACGGGCGCGC
>JAITCM010000015.1 GCA_031283085.1 Chitinispirillales bacterium
TCATAAACTTTAAGTATCTCCTGCTTGACCTGAACCGGACGGACGATGAGGCGATACTGCCGGTGGTGAAGCTGTTGGACGCGGTTTTCTCGTTAGCCAAAATGCGGTTTGAAAAGAGGCTGTCGCCGAAAGAAATTAACGTATGGTGGACGGGACAGACATCCCGGTTGTCCAAAGATGATAAATCCGAGTTGGTTGACTGGATGACGCTCGCGTTTAAGGCACCGCTAAATATAAAAAAACGCTTAAAACCTCATTAGAGAAGGGAGATTATAATACCATGAAAACCGGGTTTGAACTATGGGCGGACGAGTACAGAGGCGCTTGCGTACTCGAAGGCAGGCGCGAGGCGGCTTTGAAGACCGCAAGAAAACTTAAAGACAAAGGCATAAGCATTAATGACATTGCCGAAGCCACCGAACTCACGGTTGACGAAATACTGCAACTGTAATGTGGAGACGGGAACGGCAAAGTCAAACACTATTTTAAAGGAACCCAACAAACACCATGTTCAACGCTCAAAAAGTTAAAACCGATATCATCAACTGGATACGCGCCTTCTTTAACGACTACGGCCCCGGTTGCAACGCGGTCGTGGGCGTCAGCGGCGGCAAGGACAGCTCCGTTACCGCCGCCCTCTGCGCCGAGGCTCTTGGTTCCGACAGAGTCGTCGGCGTCCTGATGCCGCGCGGCGAGCAGTACGACATCGACTTCTCCCGCGAGGTCGTCAACCGCCTAAAGATAAAAAACTGCGTCGTCAACATAAAAGACCCCGTGGACGCCCTCTTCGCCTCCCTCAACGCGGCTGGCCTAACGCCCAGCCGTCAGGCGCTTGTCAACACCCCGGCCCGTATCAGGATGTCCGTCCTCTACGCGGTCGCGGCCACGGTGAACGGGCGGGTGGCCAACACGTGCAACCTGAGCGAGGACTGGGTGGGCTACGCCACGAAATTCGGCGACGGCGCGGGCGACTTCGCCCCGCTCGCCCGCGTCACGGTAGCGGAGGTCAGGGCGCTCGGACGCGAACTGTCGCTACCGGCAAATATCGTAGACAAAGTGCCGGAAGACGGGCTTTCCGGAAAATCCGACGAAGAAAACTTAGGTTTCACCTACGCGGTATTGGACAGGTACATCCGCGAGGGAATCTGCGAAGACGCGGCGACTAAAGAGCGAATTGACAGGCTGCGCGAGGCCAATCTGCATAAACTGCGCCTTATGCCCTGTTTTGAACTGTGATTTTTAAGGGTCGCTGATAATCCCCACGCAATCCGGTATACACGGCCAAACGAGACCGTTCTATGGACGGGTTCGGGGGCTCCCCAGCCGTTTTTTACTCTTTTGCTTTGACAACTGCCCAAAATTATTGTATTATTATATAATGTAGGGACGCGCCGCTTCTACGCGGCGGTATGTCCATGTGCGAAAGCGAGATTCGGAAAATCATGATATTTTTTAAGATTATCCCCGAATTGGGGCAGATTCTGCAGCGGTTGGGGATACCCGTTTCCAACGGAAAGGCGCTGAACCTGGCGATGGCGGCCGCCTTAGTCGGCTCAAGCGCCCTGACCGCCGGCGCAGCCTGCGCCGTGTTCCGCCTGACGCCCGCCTGGTATGTCACCGCCGCGCTTGGGGGCGCCGCTCTTCTCTGGAACCTGCTGCTCGCCCTCTCCATCAGCAAGCAGATTACCGCCGACCAGGCCGACATCAGCAAAAACCGCGTCCTCTTCAGGCGCTTCCAGAACACCACGCGGTATTTCGAGAGCATCCTGCAAGACTCCTCCGATATAATAATATCGCTCGACGCCGACTACCTGATTTTCAAGTTCGCCGCCGGCGCCCAAAACCACCTCGGCTACAGCCAGGAGGAGATTCTCGGCAAACCCTTCGAAATCCTGTTCACCGACAAGGCCGACAAGGACAAAATGCACCCCTCCTCCGACCAAAACAGCGTCAACGGCGAGGTGCCCATGAAGACCAAGTCCGGCAAGACCATAGTGGCCAATATGTGCGTCTCCAAAATGCGCGACGGCGGATACGTCGTTACCGCCCAGGACATTACCGAAAAGAAGAACCTGCAGGAACAGCTCGCGAAAAACAACGAAAAACTCAACCGCTTAGCCATCACCGACGACCTGACCGGCCTCTTCAACTGCCGCCACTTCTACGAGGTCATAGCAAGCGAACTGTCAAGGCTGAAACGCCACCCCGACAGGACGCTCTCCATCATATATTTAGACATAGACAAATTCAAGGAGTACAACGATACCGAGGGACACCAAATGGGCGACCACGTCCTGAAGTCATTAGGCGACGTGGTGAACGCCTGCGTAAGAAAGGGTGTCGACTCCGGCTTCCGCTACGGCGGCGACGAATTCGTGGTCATCCTCCCCGATACCGGCATGGACAAGGCGATGGTAGCCGCCGAACGCGTCCGAAAGCAGTTCCGCGCCCTGAAATTCGGCGAGACGAGCCTCTCGGTGGGCATAGCCGAGGCCAAAGAAGACGACAACGAGACAACGCTGGTGCGGCGGGCCGACATGGCGATGTACGCCTCCAAAAAGAGCGGAAAAGACAGAATCACCTTAGCCACGGACAACCACCCCGAATACAACATACCCCCGTCAGACACCGGATATTTCCCGGCGGGCGGTGGGTAGCTTCGACTTCGCTCAGCTACCGAGCTTCGACTCCGCGGTCATTGAGCGAAGCCGAAACGCAGCTACCGAGCTTCGACGCGCCCCCTACACGTTCCCGTCAACCTCTTTCTCCTTGCCGGCGGCCTCCCTCTCCGCCATTATCTGCCGGTAGACCTCCCCGCGCTTCACGGTCGCCGCGTCGGGCGCCCTGATGCCCAGCTTCACCAACCGGTCGCCCGTCTCCATGACCGTTATCACGATGTCGTCGTTGATGTGGATAGTCTCACCTTTCTTGCGAGCAAGTATCAGCATTCGCAGTTTCCTCCGCGCTTAATGGGGTATCCAATACGGGCATTAATAATGTTTGACAGGGGGTAATCAGGGTATCAATCAGGGTATTAATGTTGTTTGACGGGGCAATTCGGGTATTATTACGGGTATCAACACGGATATTAATTCGGCTTGACGGGGTATTTTTTGCCTGAAACAGGGTATCGCAACAGATTGACAGGATGAACCGGCCGTTAATGCCGGACACAGGCGCCCGACGTGGAACCGCCCTGTTTTTGAGCGCCGAACTTCGGTACGAAAAAACTTCAGGGGGGGGGGGGGTATCAATCCCGCAGGTCGCGCGCCCGCGCGAGAGGAGCGCCAAAGCCCGCTACCCCCATGGCGAACACCCAAAAGGCCCGCCGCGGGCAAAAGCAACAGCAACGCTGCCGGTAAAGCCAAAGCCACCAACACCATAAACCCGCTCTCCCCAAGAGATTTCTTCCGCGAACGCCCGCGGATAAACCCGACCATGGCCATCGTAACGTTCATCTATACATATAAAATAGTATTCCGGCACGGCAAAAGTCAATATTTAATTTTTTTAGCCTAAATATTTTGAAGAGACCGCCGACATTAGTTATATTATCTATAGGGATGCCGAATATGTTTTATGACACGGGGCGGAGCATGGGGCGCAATCTTGTTATTTATCTTGACACTTGCATTTACGGGCGGCCTTTTGACCGACCTACAACGCCTGAAATACGGGCGGAGGCGGCCGCAGTTGACGCCATCATAAAGTGGTGTAAAGCGGGCGGCCACCGGATAATCGGCAGCGCGACCGTAACTTCGGAAATCGGACAGATAGCCAACCCCGCGAAACGGGCGGAAATCGAAGCGTTTTATTATAAAAACATCAACGGAGAGGTTATGCTCTCCACACAAGGCATTAAGAGGATGCTTGATTTAAAATCACAGGGGCTGGGCGATATGGACAGCCAACATCTTACAACGGCCGAGACCGCCGGCGCAGACTTTCTTTTGACAACAGACAAGTTTTTCATTAAGAGGGGCAATAGCCTGAAACTATACAATGTAAAAATTATGAATCCCACAAACTTCGTAAAAGAAGGGTATCTAAAATGAGCGCAACAGCCACAGCCGAACCCAAAGCGCACGGACATATTGACTTTGCCGACAATAAGACCGATGCCGGTATGCCGCGCACACGGGCGACAACCCCGGAAAACCTGACCGACGCGGAAAGAGAACGCCTTTGGGCGGCGTCAAAAGATTATGATGAGTTTACGGATAAAGCCATAGCCTACGGCAAATTGACCGGAGACTTTACCATCGACCGCCATATAATGCCGCAACGCACACACGACGAAATCATCGCGGACATTTTACGCATACAAGCGGAACACCCCGAAAGATTCACGGTGAAACCGGTACGGTGGGCGGACTAATATGCCCCCGTAGGGGCAGAAAATTTTCTGCCCCTACATTTATATATACGAGGCTATAAACCTGACTTTGGCACGATAGTTAAAAGAGGGCGGAGGTTATTATGACCACGGTACAAGCAACAGCCACAATGATACGGCATGAAAACTTTGTAAAGCAGGGAAACTGGAAGGTAATAAGCGGGCGCATAACGCCCGCCCCCACGCCGACACCGTAATTCCATATTATATAACAGGGGCGACCCGACGCCGCCCACACCCCGCACCCGGCAAAAAACTCCCACCCCCGCGCAATTATTTCACAAATACCCACGAAACCGCTAAAGTCCCGCAAAAATCCCACCGATAAAATAAATGTGAGCAGGAAAAGGCCGCGGCAGGGCTGCCGAACGCCTAAGTTCACACAAACTTTAAGCCAGGAGGGCTGATGTAACAAAACCAAGGAGGGCAGTATGCGTATCAACCACAACCTAACCGCCATCAACACCCACCGCCAGATGGGTATCAGCGAACTCGACGGCTCCAAGTCGATGGAGAAGCTGTCCAGCGGGTTCAGGATTAACCGCGCAGGCGACGACGCCGCGGGGCTGGCAATCTCCGAAAAAATGAGAGGACAGGTAAGAGGCCTCTCCATGGCGTCCAAAAACTCTTCGGACACCATCTCCCTCATTCAGACCGCCGAAGGCGCGCTGGCCGAGACTCACTCCATCCTGCAGAGGATGAGGGAACTGTCGGTGCAGTCGGCCAACGACACCAATACCGATAAGGACAGGGACGAGTTGCAGGCCGAGGTTACGCAGTTGAAGGCCGAGATAGACAGGATTGGGAACACGACGGAGTTCAACACGAAGAAGTTGCTCGAAGGGAGCGCCACGGGTGTCAGGGACGAAATCACGGGGACGCTGAGGGTCAATAACAACAGTAGCGTGGTCATCGACGCCAATAAGGAAAAGGCGATGTACGACAGCATCGCGAATGACAAGAGTTGGGCGTTTGACGGGGCCTATATGCTCGTGAAGACGAACCAGACGCACGATGCGGACGGGAACAACATCTTTAAGGCGGAGGACTATAACTTGGTCGGGCCGGACGGGAACGTCTATAAGTTCAAGACGTACACGCCGGACACGAAGGTGCTGGCCAATGGGCTGGAAGCCGGGACTATCATTGCCGAGGGCGGGGAGACGAGGAGTTATAAGAATTTGGAGGTGGGAACCAAATTGTTTGAAAACGACGCTACCGACTCTGTGGATATTACCCTCGTCAATGTGAATAAGATAATTCCTATGACTGCTACGGGAGTGCCGGCCAACGGCACGGCGGTGTTTATCGGGGCGGAGTTAACAGAAAAAGAGTTGCAGAATGTGGCTGCGGGTAGCGTTTTGGTTGCCGGTTCCAGTTTTACGATAGCCGCTGCGGGTGCGGGTTCGGCTGTGAATATCAACAATACTGCTACTTATGGGAGACCCGGAATATCAACAATTACTTTGGGGACTGACGATAGACTGACGCTTGGGGATGGGGGAACTCTTGATGTCAAGGTTGAGGTAGGCCAGAGCATCACCTTGGATAACGGCACGGTAATCAAGAACAACGGCGGCGGTAAGGTAAGCGTGGAAAACGGCAGTTTGACGCTTGCTGGTGATGGTTTGGTTACCCTGGGATCGACACCTCCGCTTCCGGATCCGCCAATCCTCGTCAACGTCAAAGAGTTCACTCTCGCGGCTCAAAGCGCTGTGGACCTTGATTCTACCGTCCAGGCAGGCGACCTTGACCTCGTATTGGCGTCCAATCTTTTGGTCTCGAAGGGTGAAATTACCACAAACGTCACCGTCGGCAACAGCGCCGGCCTTGTTTTCGGTGATATCAACCATCTTGAGGCAGGCAGCGTCTTAGCCAAGGGCAGTTCGCTTGGCACAACCGCTACCGCTGACTGGAGTTTCAAGATAGAGGTGAAAGGCAAGGAAATTGAGATTAAGTGGGATAACACGGTCGAAGTTCTCACCGTGGGCGGCGAGATGGTCGCGGCCGGCAAGAGCATAACGCTCGAAGACGGCACGGTTCTCACGCACAACGCCTCGTTGCTGAACCCGACAACCGCTACCGGGGATATATTCGTAGAGCACGGCAGCGTAAAAACGGCGGAGGATATCACGAATGGAATCGGTGTCGGCGCGCAGTTGAACGGATTATTAATCGCCAAGGACAGCACTCTCGTCGCCGGTTCAAAAATCGGGACTTCATGGACGTCAGGGCCGCAGCAAATCCGCCTGATGGCCGGCACCGTGGTTACAGAGGGCAACGCCGACAAGACATTCTCCGGTAGCGTGAATTTCGCCGACCAGGGCAAGAATATGCAGTTCTCCGCCAACACCGGCAACGGCCTCGACACCCGCTACTACGACCTGAAGGTGACCGACAGTTTCACGTTCATCTTCTCTAAGTACGACGCGGCCTCCTCAAACCTCGCCGATTCCATCATGTCGCAAATCGGCGCCAACAGCGGCCAGACAACGTTCCTGTCCATCAACGACATGCGTTGCAAGGCTCTCGGCGTAGCCGACGTTGACATCAGTACGAAGTGGGGCGCGGCCACGGCCATAGAGACGGTGAACAACGCTCTCCAAAAGGTTTCGCACCAGCGCAGTTCTTTGGGCGCCCTGCAGAACCGCCTGGAGCACACGATTAAGAACCTTGACACGGCCGCCGAGAACCTCCAGGCCGCCGAGAGCCGTATCCGCGACGTTGACATGGCGAAGGAGGTCATGGAGTTCACGAGGAACAACATCCTGCAGCAGGCGTCACAGGCGATGTTGGCCCAGGCGAACCAGCAGCCGCAGAGCGTCTTGCAGTTGTTGAGGTAAGGAATGGCGGTGTTGTGGGATTGAGGAAAGGGCGTCCGGCAACGGCCGCCCTTTTTTTGTTACCACTTCCCCACCGCGCCCGCCGGCTCTATTACCGTTATGTT
>JAITCM010000074.1 GCA_031283085.1 Chitinispirillales bacterium
TACCCGCTCGACGCCGTCGCCGTTACCGTCACCTGTTCCCCAGCGCCGTATTGCGTCTTATTCGGATTTCGCGACACGCTCCCCCCGCCCGTTGGGCTTACGCTTGTTGTCAGCGTGTACGTCTGCGTCTGCGCCACCCCCTCAAAATTCGCCGTCACGGTAACAGCGTTATTGGGCATCGTAAACGCGGTTTGCATACTATTCGCGTTGACAAAATTGACGCCGCCGCTTGCCGTTGTCCAACCGGAGAACTGCGCGCCGGACGGGTGCACGCCGGAGTATACGGTAACGGTCACGCCCGCCGAGTAGCTGCCGCCGCCGGACGCGCCGTTCCCCGCGCTGTTAACCTGCACCGTATAGGTCCCGTCCGCGGGGGTATAAGCCTGATTTGTCCCGCTGTCCCCGCCGCAACCCGACATCCAAACCGCGCCCGCCGCAAACGCAAACGCGCGCGCAAACTTCTTAGCACTAAAGAAACTCATACGATACTCTCCATTCGTTGAATGTTAATATGCCTCGCGTTAATTCGTTAATCGAACGCATTAATTAAAATAACCTTGCCCAAACCTTCACTCTTTGCCGATACTTGGGATTCGTTAAAATAATTCATTGGCCGGCGACGTGTCAAATCTATGGGTAATCCTCTTTTTAACGCCTTATTGTCCCGCCCGCCACGACCGTATCCCCGTCATAGAGCACCGCCGCCTGTCCGGGGGAGACTGCCCTTACCGGCTCGTCAAACTTTATCCGTATCGCCACGCCGCCGGCCGTACCCGCATCGTTATTTATGCCGCCACCCCTGTTAATACACCCCGCGACTTCAACTACCGTGGCCCCCACCGGGCTGCTCTTGTAGCGTATCTGCGCCGCGTAGCGCCCGTTAACGTTGATACCCTTTGCTTTTGAGACTACGACGTCCTCTATCTCCGCCTCGTTGCTGATAATTTGGCTGTCTTCCGCGACGACTACGGTGTTCTCCGCCGGTATGATATGTTTGACGTACATCGGTTTCCCCAGCGCTCCAAGGCCTTTTCGCTGGCCTACGGTGTAGTTGTGGATGCCGGTGTGGGTTCCCAAGATGTTGCCGTCCGTATCAACGATATTACCCGATATTGCGGCGGCGCCGACCCCTCGCGACCGCAGGAAGCGGGCGTAGTCTGTTCCGGGGACGAAGCAGATGTCCTGGCTTTCGCCCCTGTCCGCCGTCGGGATGTTGAGTTTTCTTGCCAGGGCGCGCGTCTCGCTTTTGGTCATCGCGCCTAACGGGAAGAGGATTTTCTCTATCGGCGCGGCTAATATCGGGTAGAGGAAGTAGGACTGATCTTTTCGGGCGTCCGCCCCGCGCCGCAGTTCTCCGCCGTCGGTCACCGCGTAGTGTCCGGTGGCGATGTATTCGCAGCCGAGTTCCGCGGCAATTTTGAAGAGCGGCGTTCCGAATTTAATGTGGCGGTTGCAGACGGCGCACGGGTTTGGGGTGCGGCCGGATTTGTACTCGCTTATGAAATCGCGTATAACAGCGCGTTCAAATATGTCGGAGAGGTCGACGGTTTGATGCGGGATGCGGAGGCGGTCGGCGACAAGTTCGGCGTCTCTCGCGGATTTTCCGCCGGTAGTGCCGGGGGTAGTGCAGAAGGTGACGCCGCAGACGTCAAACCCCCGGTCTATAAGGATGGCGGCGGCGGTAGAGGAGTCCACGCCGCCGCTCATTTCCACCATTACTTTTTTCATTACGCCCCCTTGAATTTCCTGATATACTCTTTATCTATCTGAAAGTACTCCACCGCGTTGTACAGGGCGTCCATGTCGATTACGTTGTTGAAATCGTCTAATGAGTCGGTGGGGCGTTTGTCCAGGATTTTTACCTTTATCATGTTGTACACCACGCACCCGAAGTCGTCTGTTTTTTTTATGCCCCAATTGTTTAGGACGCTTTTGGCCATCGGGCCGAATTGTCTGTGCGCCAGTGTCAGCAGGGCTTTGGAGAGTTCGGGGCCCGTTACGTGGCGGTTTTCCCCGCTTTTTGTGGCGCAGAAATCGAGGCCGCCCATGACGAATTCGTAGGCGCCTGTTTTGTAACGGGTGTCGAGGCCGCTTTCGATGATTTTTTTTCTTATTCCGTCGGTGAATTCGTTTGGTGGCGGCATATCGCGGGCTTGTGGTTTGGGTTTACAGGTTGCTCCCCCGAAGAGTCGGGGGAGCGTTATTTTTGACGGTTGTTACTGTTTCATGTTAACGAACCTTGTCGGGTTTTTGCCCGGATTGAATGTTATTTTCTCCGTTTTTTCAACGCCGTCTTTCACAAAGCGTACCTCGTGAGTGCCGACGGGGACTTGCAGTTCGCCCTCGTTGGACGTTCCCACCAGTCTTCCGCCGACGTACACTTCGGCTTTGGGCGGGAGGGTCGCGATGAATATGGTGGCGCCGGAAGGCGTCGGGCGCGGTGGCGGCGGCGCGGCAGGGGTCGACTGGTACGACGGCGGCGGCGAAGAGGGCGCGGACGACGAGGCTCGCGACAGCGAGAACGGCACGTTTAGCGTACCGCCCTCGAATTCTACGGTTTTCGTCGCCTTTTCGTAACCGCTCATGGATACGGCTATGGCAATGTCGCCCCATGAGGCCGGTTTGAATGTGTACGGTGTGACGCCGGCCCTCTTGCCGTCAACCTCGACCGTCGCGCCGGAGGGGGTGGAGGTTACGACCACCTGTTCCACCTTGGGCGGCGGCGCGGGCGCCGGCGCGGGTTCGGGTTCGGGCGGAGGCGTGTAGGACGGGGCCGGAGGCGAGTATGAGGGTTCCGGCGCCGAGTAAGATGGCGTTGAATATGACGGCGTTGCGGGCGACGGCGTTGATGACGGGTACGGCGACGCCGGTTTCTGTTTGGGGTCGGGCTTAGTTTGGTCAGGCTTTGACTTGCCGCCGCCGGGTGTATAGGTCATGGGTTTGGGCGTTTCCACATCTATGGTCGTGACAGGTATATCCGACGCGCTCATGGCCGGGCCGCTTGGGATGTCGGTTTGCGGCGCGGCGGCGGGCGCCGAAGGCGGCGCGGCGTCGTCTGTCTTGCCGCCCATCTGCGTGAAATAATAGTATCCTCCGCCGGCAAGCGCCATTATGGCGATAATGGCCGCGATTGCCGCGACGGGGGCGCCCTTCTTATTCTCGGCTTTAAAGACGCTGTCGTCCAGGTCTATGTCATCAAGCGGTTCCCTGTCGAATTTTTTCTTGCCGCCGAAGTCGTCGTCGAACGGGTCTTTGAATTTCTTCTTCTTGCCGCCGAAGTCATCATCGTCGAAGTCGTCGAACTGTTTTTTGGGCTTTTTCTTCTTGCCGCCGAAGTCGTCGTCGAAGTCGTCGAACGACGCGGCCTTTGGGGGCGTTTCCAGCGAACCGAAAGCGCTGCCTCCCAACTCTCCGAAGGTCATGGTCTCCGACGGGAAGGTGTCGGCGGGCGGCGGGAAAGCCGGAGCGGTGACGGGCGGAGGCGGCGGTGACATAGGCCGCAACTCCATCGGAGCCGGCGGCGGCATCTGTTCCGGCGCCGGCGCCGGAGCGGACAAAGGCTCCATCGCAAGCGGAGGCGGCGGCGCGTAAACCGGAGGCGGAGGCGGCGGCGGCGGTGGGGGTGGCGGTGGCGGAGGGGGCGGCGGAGACGCGGAGGCGCGAACGCCCAGCGGGGCGTCGTCCCCGAAAACGGAGCCTATCTCGGAACGCAGGCTCTCAAACTCAGACTGCGCGGCGGAACCGGCGGCCGCGGCGGCCGCCGAGAGTTCGCCGGACAACCCCATAAGCTCGGCGTCGCCGGACAGAACGCGCATCGCGCTCTGTATCCCGGCGGTTTGGAGTATGCCCACAACCTTGGTCTGCGGCGAAATGAGGACGAGCGTCCCACCCGCCCCGGATTCCTGCATCCGCTTGTTGAGCGTTACCAGCGCGTTGATGCCGTCGGAGTATATGTAGTCGAGCGGCGAGATGTCTATCGCGACATAGCGCCGACCGGACGAAATCATTTGGCTGATGTGGTCTTTGAGCAGGCCGGAATTGAACATCTCATCATCTTCCAGCACCGGTGTGACAACATCAAAAACCCCGATTGTCTTGATACTGAAGTTAATAGCAACCTCCCTGAAGAATGTCGCTGTCTGTCACTTTCGTAAACTGCGCTAGACAGGGTTCGAACCTGTGGCCTTCGGCTTCGGAGGCCGACGCTCTGATCCAACTGAGCTACTAGCGCTTCTCAATGTACTAATATAATTAATGGTTGGAAAGATTGGGGAAATTTTTTTTGACTTTCACGGCACCCATATAGTAGAATATTAAAATGAACTACAATACCGAAGAGTTGCAAGATAAAATCAAGACTATCGCGAATCTGCCCACGCTGCCGCATATCGCCTCGCGGCTGATGCGGATAGTCAACTCCCCGTCCGCCTCCGCGGACACGGTCGCGTCACTCGTCTCTCAGGACATCTCTCTGAGCGCCAAGGTGCTGCGCCTGGCCAACAGCGCCTTTTACGGCATCCCGCGCAGCGTCAACACGCTCAACAACGCCGTGATAATCCTCGGTTTCAAGATAATACAAACCATGGTACTGAGCCTCACCGTCTTCGATATGTTCGCCGAGGACGAAAACAAGCCGCCCTCGCCGTTCGACCGCGACGCCTTTTGGGACCACTCGCTGCGATGCGCCGTAATTGCCCGGCTCCTCGCCCACAAGCGCAAAAGAAACTACGCGCTCGACCCGGAGGAGGCTTTCTGCGCCGGCCTGCTGCACGACATCGGCAAGGTGGTCATGGAACAGTACCTCAACACGGACTTCCACAAAGCCCTCTACCACGCGAGGGCAAACAACATCCCTGTCTTTGAGGCCGAAAAAGAGATATTGGGCTACACGCACTGCGACGTAGCCTCGTGGCTGACCGGCACGTGGTCGCTGCCGGAAGAGATTGAGCAGCCGCTGGTATGCCACCATGAGCCGGAAGAGGCGACAATCTGCGTCGACGCGGTGCTGATATGCCACATCGCGAACATAATGAGCAAGATAAACACGGAAAACGAGACGGAGACGGGGGACGCGCTGCGTGAATTAGAGCCAAAGGCTAAACCGTTAGGCCTGTACTCCGGAGATTTGTCGGACGTTGTCGCGGAAATTCCCGAAGAGATGGAGAGGGCGTCGATATTCATCAAGAAGTGAAGCTGGGATTAAGATTACAGGATTTTTTAAACGGATTATTCAGGATTAAAACAAAAACCCAAGAAAGGCACAAAAGATGAAAGTAAACGAATTAGCCGCAGCCCTTGGGATGAAGGTCGTCTGTCCCGGCAAAGAAGACGCTGAGGTTACTTGCGGGTATACCTCAGACCTGTTGAGCGACGTGATGGCAAACGCCGACGACGGGTGCGCTTTGATTACCATACAGGCGCATCTGAACACCGTCGCGGTCTCGGCGCTGGCGGGGGTGTCCGCGGTGGTCATCTGCGGCAACCACTCCATATCGGGCGACATGGAGGAGGCGGCGCGGCGGGAGGGCGTGGCCTTGCTGCAGACGGAGCACAATCAGTTCACGGCGTCGTACCTTGTGTACTGCCGGTTATTCGGGACGACGGCCTGAAATATTCAGATAAAAAATGACATACAGGGCCGACCTCCATATCCACTCCTGCCTCTCCCCGTGCGCCTCGCTTGACATGTCGCCGCTCGCCATCGTGACACGCGCCAGTGAGGTGGGGCTAAACTGCATAGCGCTGACAGACCACAACTCCGCCGGCAACTGCGAGGCTATGCGCCGGCTATGCGACATGGAGGGCATCCTGTTCTTTCCGGGGCTGGAAGTCACCACGGCGGAGGAGGCGCATATCGTCTGTCTCTTCGGGACGGTTGACGCGGCGCTTGAACTCGGGCGGATGGTCTATGAAGCGCTGCCGCGCATCAGCAACATCCCGGAAAAGACCGGAGACCAGGTGCTCGTGAACGAGGCGGACGAAGTAGAGGGTTTTGAGGAGCGGTACCTTGGGATGGCCTGCGCCTTCTCCGTGGATGATTTGCGGGAGCGGGTTGTCGGCCTGGGAGGGCTATTCGTCGCGGCGCACATTGATAAGCCGTGCTTCAGCGTCATATCGCAATTGGGTTTTTTGTCGGGCGAGTTCACGGCGGTTGAACTGTCGCGGGCAGGGGCGACGCGGGAGGAGGCGAGGAAGTTGACGGGCGGCTACGCGGTAACGACCGCGTCCGATTCGCATTACATCCATACGATAGGGAGCGCTTGTGTTGAATTTGAGGCGGAGAACGCGGGCATCGAGGGTTATCAACAGGCGCTTTTGGAGAGACGGGTAAAATTAGTCGCTTTTGACAAAGCGTTCAGGACGGCTCCCGGAGGCGGGTAGGGGCCGGTTTATAACCTGCCCCTACAGACGCTACTTCTTTACGGCTTTTTTTGCCACGACCGTCTTAACCGGCGGCGCCGCAACAGGCTTAGGCTCTACTTTGGGCGGGGCCTTCTCCTCCGCTTTTGGGGCGGCGGGCTTGGGCGGCTCCCTGACCTCCGGCTTGCTCTCGACCCTGGGGGCGAAGACGGGTACCGGCTTGGGCTCCGGCGCCTTAGGCGCGGCGGCGCCCTTCTTCTTGAGTTCCTCCGTCACCTCCCTCTCCGCCTGGGCCCAGTCGGAGTGTTGGTCGCCGGGCACGCCGTTGCGTACGCGCTTCTGGTAAACCTCGTAGGCTCTTTCCGCAATCAACTCGCTTAAAGGCTTGGTTGACACGCTTTCCCTCCTTTTTCAATATGACAATTATAACAATTACTACGGGAACTACCGTTATAAGCAAATATAATTTATGGCGCGGCAAAGAATCAAATATTTTTTTGGGCTTCGTCATATTGTATATTTCAGTATCATGGCGACAGCAACAACGAGCATAAACAAAACCGGCGGCGGCGCGGAACCTGCCGACGCCGTCGAACCGCTCTCTTTCGACGAGACGGTTAAGGCGGCGCTGACTTTCTGCGGGACGTTGCCCAAAGACTTCGCTCCATGCGGGCACCTGCTCGCGGAACTGCAAACGCGGCTCTCCAAGGGGCGGCTGCACTTCGCCGTACTCGGCCAGTTTAACCGCGGCAAGAGCACTTTCATAAACGCGTTACTGCGCATCAACGCCCTGCCCACCTCCGTGCTGCCGCTGACCTCCGTTCCCACGCTCATCGAGTACGGCGCGGAAGCGGTATGTAAAATACGCTTCCTCGACGGGCGCGAGGACTTGGTCGTGCCAAGCGCTTCCGGCGGCATGGAGTCCGCCCTGCGGCAGTATGTCGCCGAGGCGAGCAACCCCAAAAACCGTTTGGGCGTGCGGGACGCGACGCTCACCTGCGCAAGCGACCTGCTCGCCAACGGGACGGTGCTGATAGACACCCCCGGCTTCGGCTCCACGCACCTGCACAACACGCAGACCACGCTCGACCTCTTAGCCGAGTGCGACGCCGCGCTCTTCCTCCTCTCCGCCGACCCGCCCATGACGCAGACGGAGATGGAGTTTCTGCGGCAGGTGAGGGAGCGCATCCCCAAACTCTACTTTATCCTGAACAAGGTAGACCTGCTATCTCCGCCGGAGCTGCGCGATGTGGAGGGGTTCATCCTCGGTATTCTGAGCGGCGAGCTTGGCTTCCCGTCCGACATCACCCTGTACCGCGCCTGCGCCGTTAAAGCCGAACGCGCCGACAGCGGCAAGGAGGGCGACAATGTATGGGAGCAGAGCGGCCTCGGCGCCGTCAAGAGGGAGGTGCTCGACTTCATGGTACGCGAGAAGTACTTCACCCTCTCCGAGGCGCTCAGCGGCAAGTACAAAGAGATTGTCGCCGACATCATGTCGCGCCTCCGCAAGAGATTAGACGACATCACCGCGCCGATAGCCGCCGCGCAGCAGGAGTTAAGCGCTATCACCGGCGCCATACAGTCATTGAGCATAGAAATGGAGTCGCAGACAAGGCAATGCGCCGAGGAGAGGGAGGCGCTGACGGCAAAACTCGACGCGCTGGCAAAGGAGAACAGGGAACGTTGCGCAATGTCTATAAAGAAGACGCTGGACACAACTTTGGGCGGCAGATACCTCCCCGCCGAGGCCGCGGGCATCGCGGCCACCACGCTGCCAAAAAACGCGGCCGACGCCGGGGCCGGGCTACTGAACGACATGGTCGAGGCGGCAAACAAGTCAATACGCGCTATCGCCCTTCACCACGCGCTCACGCTCGCGAACCTGCAAAAACGCCACATTGAACTGCTCAAAGGCGGCGGTATCGTACGGCAAGAGGCGGAAACGTTCGTGGAACAGGCGGAAATCACGCCGCAAAACCACGCAAAAATCTTCGAGGCCGCCGCCGTTTGGGGGACGCCGGCGACGCGCTCTATGGACATCTTTAAAAAGAAATCGGCGCGCCTGGGCGCGATAAGGGCATTCTACGAGCCTGTCTGCAACGAGTACGCGGCGGCCAATATGGACAAGGCGGCAAAGCATGGGCGGTTGCTCTGTAACGGGGCCTGGGAAAAGCTGCAAATTGCTATCAGGGCGTCTTACAAAGAGATGATTGACTATTTGAAACAGCTGCACGCGGCAAAACAGGAGAAGCTTTATAAGACACAGGAGGGAATTAAGGGGGAGACGGCGTTCCTTAAGGAAAAGATTAAGGAGTGTCCGGCGCCGTTTGGGAAAGTTTGACGGGGCCGTGTCAAAAGCCCATATATCGTTCGTACCTGTACTATAAGACTGTTCGGCATCAATACAATATATTGCGGGCAAATCAAACCTTTTGCCCCTTTTGACACAGCCCCAAAGTCAAACGCTACGCGATTTCATTCAATTCCTCGGTAATCGCCTTAATTTTCGTGTCCGCCGATTTTTCCGCCTCTCCCAAATCCATCCCCTTTTCCGTCCGGCATGATATGTAAAACTTGATTTTCGGCTCCGTGCCCGACGGCCTCGCCGTCACTACGCTGCCATCCTCCAGTATGAACTGCAATACGTTTGACGACGGGAGGTCAATATTCTTATTCTGTTTGCCGGTTGCGGGGTCTATCGTTATTCCCGTCAGATAATCTTTGACGGAGACTACTTTTTTGCCCGCGAACAGCATGGGGGGCGACTTGCGCAAGCGTTCCATCAGCGCTTTCATCGCGTTCAGGCCGCTCTCGCCTTTGAACGACCTTGATATCAGGGCTTCCCTGAAGTAACCGTGACGCTTCCATATCTCGCGTAACCTGTCCCACAGCGTGCCGCCCCGGCTTTTGTGGTACAGGGCCATCTCTACCGTCATCGTCGCGGCGGAGACGGCGTCTTTGTCTCTTACCTCGGTGTTGACTAAGTATCCGTAGCTCTCCTCGCCGCCCACCACATACGAGGGGCCGTCTTTTTGCGACTCGAACTCGCGCATCTTCTCGCATATATATTTGAAACCGGTCAGCACATCCAGGCAGGCCGCGCCGTAACTGTCGGCGATAAGGCGCTGCAGTTCCGTGGTGACTATGGTCTTGATAAGAACCGGATTGGGCGGCATACTTCCCATCTCCCTGCGCGCGCCGAAGACGTAATCGGCCAAAAGCGAGCCTAACTGATTCCCGGTGACAAGCTTGAGACTCCCGCCGTCCGGCGCGGCTATGCCCAGGCGGTCGGCGTCGGGGTCGGTTCCCATCACCAGGTCGGCTCCGATTTTCCCTCCAAGCTCAAGCGCAAGCTTCATCGCGGAGGCCTCCTCAGGGTTGGGGTAGCTCACCGTGGGGAAGTTTCCGTCGGGCGCGCGCTGTTCCTCCACAAACGTGACGTCCACGCCCATCTCCCTTAGCGCGGTGTCTACCGGCACGGCGCCGGTTCCGTGCAGCGGGGTGTATACTACCTTGATGCCTTTGCCGCCCTCTTTCAACAGACTGGGGCGGATAGCGCATCTCTTAACCATATCAATAAACGGGCGGTCTACCTCTTTGTCGACCATCTCCAGCAATCCGGCTTTAACGGCCTCGTCCCTGTCCATGGCCCTGATAGCGTCGCCGACCGACAGTACCTCTTTTATGATGGCCCTGTCATGCGGGGCGACGACCTGCGCGCCGTCGTTCCAGTAGACCTTGTACCCGTTGTACTCCGGCGGGTTGTGGCTGGCGGTGACGACAATTCCGACGGATGCCTTGAACTGCCTGACGGCGAACGAGAGCTCCGGCGTGGGGCGCAAGCCGGTGAACAAGTAGGCCTTAATCCCGTTGGCGCAGAAGACGAGTGCCGCCTGCAACGCGAAGATATCGGAGTAGTTGCGGGAGTCATACGCTATGACCGCGGAGGCGCCGGCGGGTACCGCTTTGGAGACATAGCCGGCCAGCCCCTGGGTCGCGCGGCGCACCGTGAAAGGGTTCATCCGGTTGTACCCGCCGCCGATTACGCCGCGCAAGCCGCCGGTGCCGAACTCCAAGTCGGTGTAAAAGCGGTCGTTAAGCTCGGCCCAGTCCTCTTTTTTAAGCAACTCCTCAACTTGCGAGCGGAAGCGGGTATCTTGCTCCAAGCGAATATAGGCTTGGGCTTTTTGGGCCAGGGCGGGGATGTTTGCGGCCATTTTTCTTTCCTTTCTTAAAAGTCAAAAACTCTATTCAGACAGTATTTTCATCAACCTTTCTTAAACCTCTCCGCCATCCTGTCAACCAGCGCGTCATACTCCGCCAGGTACTCCAGCGCCCGCCTGACCAACGCTTCCGCGGTATATCCGAATTTTTCCTCCAATACCTTAAACGGCGCCGACGCCCCGAATCTTTCCATGCCTGCCACTTTACCCAGGGGGCCCGCCATATCCTTAAAATTTACCGGTAATCCGGCTGTAAACGCCAGCGTCGGGACGCCGAACGGAATCAGTTTCTCCTTATATTCCAGGGGCTGTTCCTTAAACAGGCCCTCGGATATGGCGCTGATTACACGGACATCTATCCCGCGTTCTTTCTTTATTGCCGCGGCGGCTTCCACGCAGGCGAATACCTCGGCTCCATTGGCTATCATTATCAAACCCGGATTATCACAATCTACCACCGCGTACGCGCCAAACCTCGCACCGCGGGCATCAACCCCGCGGGCGGATGAACTGTGCACGGCGGGTACGTCGGCCAGCGCTTGGCGGCTCAACAGCAACGCCGTCGGGCCGGTCATGTTTTCCAACGCCATTCGCCACGCCTCCGTCGTCTCGGCGGCGTCGGCGGGGCGCAGTACCAGCATACTTCGCCGCCCGTGCAGGTTGGCCATCCGCTCCAGGAGCCTGACCTGCGTCTCGTGCTCTACCGGCTGGTGGGTCGGGCCGTCCTCCCCTACCCTGAAGTTGTCGTGCGACCAAACGTATTTGACGGGCAGTTCCATTAAAGCGGCCATGCGCATCGCCGGCTTCATGTAATCGGAGAACGCGAAGAAGGTGCCGCAGACGGCCAGCACGCCGCCGTGCGAGGCTACGCCGTTCATCACCGCGGCCATCGTCAGTTCCGCTACGCCGGCTTGCAGGAAACCGCCGGAGAAGTCGCCCTTTTTCAGCGTTTTAGAGGAGTTTAGGAAGCCGTCGGTCTTGTCGCTGTTGCACAGGTCGGCGGAGGAGACTATCATATTGCCGATTTTGGACGCGAACTCCGAGAGCACCGTTCCGGAGGCGACGCGGCTGGCCACGCCGGGTTTGTGCGTTATCCCCGCCCAATCCATATCGGGAAGCTCGCGGTTCATGTATGAGGCAAATTTTTTTGCGAGTTCGGGGTTGGCTCTCTCCCAAGCCGCCATTTCGGACTTTTTGGCGCGGGCGTGGGCACGCTTTTTGTCTAATACGGCGCGGTAACGCTCCGCCGCGTCGGGGAATATGGCGAAGGGGTTGGCCGGGTCGCCGCCTAAATTCTTTATCGTCTCCTCCGCCGAGGCGCCGGCGCCGGAAAGCGGCTGGCCGTGGGTGGAGACCCTTTTCTCGAAGGGCGACCCATCCCCTGCACGCGCGCCCTTGCCCATGACCGTCTTGCCGATTATGAGCGTCGGGCGCTCCCTCTCGTTTACGGCCGCCGCCAGCGCGGCGCGGATTTGAGCCGCGTCGTTTCCATTAATAACGGATACGCTCCACCCCCAAGCCCTGTACTTGGCCTCGGTGTCCTCGCTCGTGACCTCGTCGGTCGTTGTGGAGAGCTGTATGTCGTTGGAGTCGAAGAACATTATTAAGTTTGAGAGCCCCAAGTGCCCCGCGAGCCGCCCGACGCCCTGCGAAATCTCCTCCTGTATACCTCCGTCGGAGATGTACGTATAGGTTTTGTGGGCCATCCACTCGCCGAACCGGGCGGCAAGGAAGCGCTCGGCTATGGCGGCGCCCAACCCCATTGCGTGCCCCTGTCCCAGCGGACCGGAGGAGTTGTCTATCATACGCGACGCGTCCATCTCCGGGTGGCCGGGGGTGGCGCTGCCCCACTGCCTGAAAGCGGAAAGCTCCTCTAAGGTGAAAAGCCCGCACAACGCGAGTTCCGCGTAAAGCATGGCCGAGAGGTGGCCGGGGTCCAAGTAGAAGCGGTCGCGGTTCGGCCAGGCCGGGTCGTCCGGGTCCCAATTCAAGAACTCGGAGTAGAGCACGTTCATGAAGTCCGCCCCCCCCATGGCGCCGCCGGGGTGGCCGGAGCGGGCGCGTTCAACCATAGCTACCGTCAAAACGCGGATGTTGTCGGCGCAACGAACGTCAATGTCAACATTTTTATTATCAATACGGTCTGAACCCATATAATATTCCGGCGCTCCTTAACGCGGGTCTATTGCTTTGAACATCCTGAAAAGTGTAAAATAAATTATAAAATATAATTTATGGGCGGGGGGAACGCAAGGGATAAAATCAAAAACGTCAACACCGATTGCTTTTGACTTTCGACATACCATAATATTATATTATATCATACTTGATATTACATACGGTCACTAACCATCGCAAATGTCCACAAAAAAGGCGGTTCATCTATGGCTGTGTCAGCGTCGTCTTCAACACCGGAGCCAAAGACTCCCTCTCCGTCCGCGCCAACACCCGCGCCCACGCCAATTTCCGTGGGCGCGGCGCCGGTGTCGCACAAACATTACACGCTTGTCAAGGTCATGTTCTACACGCTCCTTGTCATAGCCCTGACCTTTTGCGCCGAGATGCTGTTTTTCATGAATTCTTTGTACGGCAGCAGCGTCACGGCGGCGAAGAATATGGTTTTGAGCTACACGGAGCGGATTGCCGTCTCGATAAAGGATGTTCTCGGCGGGGTCGCTTATCAGACACGGTATATGCAGGAGATGTTCGACGGCATAGACGCCAGGTCGCCCGCTTCGCTTGAGAGGGCGGACAAAGCGTTGCACAACATGATTATGATCAGCCCGGACGCCTACTGTTCGTGGTACGTCCTGACCGACGGGGAGCGGTCGGCCGAGATAATCGCCAAGAGGGCCTACGTCAGCGCCGGCGGGAGTATTTCGGAGCTTTCGGACACGGCGTTCCTCGCCAATCCGGCGATGGACCCCTGGTATACCCAGCCTTTCGTCACCGGAGGGAAGTACGTGGGCACCGCCCGGTTCGCTCCGAGCGCTCCGGGCGGCAATCCCCTGTACACAGCCGTGGTGAGCGCGCCCTTAGTAAACGCGGCGGGCAAGACCATCGGCGTATGCGGGGTGAACATTGTGTACAAGAGCGTGATAGACGTGATATACAAATTCCAGACGGAGAAACAGAGCCGCGCGTTTCTCCTCGGCAACGATATGACCATCCTCTACTCGCCTGGAAAAGAAGCCCTAAACGCAGACCCGCACGACCGCAAGCTGCGCGACTTCCCATTTGTAGACAAGAGCAAGAAACGCGACCTGTACGACGAGATGATTGAGACGCTGCGGCGGGACGGGGTTTATTGGCGGGAGATGACCGGACCGTTCATGGGGAGGCCGGCGTTCGTTTCCATCCACACGATCGTTCTCGACATCGCCAGCGACATGAATGTTGAGCCGCTCTACCTGCTTATGGGGACGGATATTGGAACGCTCTTCGCCGACGCCAACAGGTACTTATACACGATTTTGGGGATTACCGCCATATTTATCATTATTATCAGCATTGTGATTTACGTCAACATAAACTCAATAGCGAAGCCTATAAAGAAACTGACGGACGACGCGCTCAAGATATCCAACGGCGACTACAGCGTCTCATTCGAGAACGTCGCCAGGGACGACAAGAGCGAGATAGCGGTGCTTAACCGGTCGCTCGCGAAAATGGTCTGGATGCTTACCGGCAGTTTGCGCGAGGTGGAGATGCGCGTGGACAACCGCACGCACGAGCTGACGCTTATGACACACGAGGCCGAGATGGCCAAGGAGCGCGCCGAGGAGGCGAGCAAGGTGAAGTCGCAGTTTTTGGCCAACATGAGCCACGAGATACGCACGCCCATGAACGCCATCATCGGGATGGCCTTAATGGGGAAAACCGCGCGGGAGGCGGAGCGAAAGGACTACTGCCTCACGAAAATCCAGGACGCCTCCAAACACCTGCTTGGGGTCATAAACGACATTCTCGACATATCGAAAATCGAGGCAAACAAGTTTGCCCTCTCCTACGCGGAGTTTGATTTTGAGAAGATGCTTCGGAACGTCACGCACTCTATGAGTTTCCGGGTGGACGAGAGAGAGCAGAACTTGAAGGTCTACTACGACCGCTCCATCCCGCAGCCGCTCGTGGGCGACGACCAGCGTTTGGCGCAGGTCATCATAAATTTTATAAGCAACGCCGTAAAGTTCACGCCGGAGGGAGGCAGCATATCCCTGCAGACGCACCTTGTAGAGCGTAAAAAGGACGGCTGCACCGTGCGGGTGGAGGTCTCCGACACCGGCATAGGCATAAGCAAGGAAGAGCAGCGGAAGCTATTCCGGCCTTTTCAACAAGCCGACAACAATACCGCCCGCAAGTACGGCGGCACCGGGTTGGGGCTGGCCATCTCAAAAAACATCATAGAGTTGATGGGCGGCAACGTGGGGGTCGAGTCCGAAACGGGCAGAGGCTCCACATTCTACTTTACGGTGTTCCTTAAATACGGCGAAACGGAGTGTGCGGAAACCGTCGAAAACAAAGACGTAAATTGGGACAATGTGCGCATCCTCGCCGTGGACAACGACCCCGATATGCTCTCATACTTCAAGGAGATAATATCGGGGTTCGGCGTGACGTACTGCGACACCGCCGCGAGCGGCGCCGAGGCGCTTGCCCTCATAGACAGGAACGGCGCCTACAACATAAACTTCGTTGACTGGAAGATGCCGGATATGGACGGGCTTGAACTCACGAAAGAAATCAAAAAGAGAGCGCGCGCCGGAGAGAAACCCACCGTCATCCTGCTCTCCTCCACCGAGTGGACGCTAATAGAACTCCCCGCCAGGGAAGCCGGCGTAGACAGGTTCATCCCCAAACCGATATCCCCGTCGAGCATAGCCGACTCGATAAACGAAGCGGTCGGCCTGCGCAGGATACGCCGTCCGGCGGACAAGGAACGCGACATCATCGGTATCTTCGCCGGCTACCGCATACTTTTAGCCGAAGACGCCGAGATAAACGCCGAGATAGTTAAAAGCCTGCTGGAGCCGACAAGCATAGCCATAGACCGCGCCGAGAACGGCATCGAAGCCGTCAAACTCTTCTCGGAATCGCCGGAGGACAGGTACCAGTTAGTCTTTATGGACGTACAGATGCCGGAAATGGACGGTTTGGAAGCGACGCGGCGCATAAGGGCGCTGAATACGCCGCACGCCAAAACCATCCCCATAGTCGCAATGACCGCCAATGTCTTCAAAGAGGACGTAGACAGATGCCTGGACGCCGGCATGAATGACCACATCGGAAAACCGATTGACATGGACGAAATGATAAGGAGGCTTAATAAATATTTACGGTCGGCTACAAGTAACGTATAATTATTATGCCAACGAAAACCTTAAAAGAAATATGCGGATGCGTCCACCTGCACACCACCTTCTCCGACGGCGGCTGCGACTGCGGCACTATTATTAACGCCGCCGGCTCCGCCGGCCTCGACTATATCTGCGTCACCGACCACAACAACTTGGGCGGGCGCGACGCCGGATTCGAGGGTTTGCGAAGCAACGGTGTCTTCGTTTTGGTCGGTTACGAGCACAACGACGCGAAGCACCACAACCACTACTTGGCGTTCGGGGTCGACAGGACGGCGGACGGTTTGACCGACCCGCAAGAGTACGTCGACGCCGTAAAACGTATGGGCGGGACAGGATTCCTGGCGCACCCGGCGGAGAAGCGCGACCACATAGAGAGTCTGCCGCCGTATCCGTGGACACGGTGGGATGTGGAGGGATTCGACGGCATAGAGATATGGAATCAGATATCGGACTGGATGGAGCGGTTACGGGGATGGCATAGCCTGACGCGGCTCTTTTCGCCGAACCGAAAATTAGGCGACGCCCCTCCGGATCTCATGGAGCGGTGGGACACGCTGAACCGGCGGCGCTTCGTGAGCGCGATAGGCGGTGTGGACGCGCACAGCCGTAAGTTCAGGTGGGGGCCTTTCAGTTGCGTCGTATTCCCTATTGATGTGGAGTTGCGAGGCATACGGACGCACCTGTTTGTCGATGTGCCGGAGTGGGGCGACGCCTCAAGCATGGGCGCGGCGCTTATATCGGCAATGCGCGACGGGCGCGGGTTCATCAGTAATTTCAGCAGGGGGGACGCGCGTGGGAGCCGAATACTGTTAACGGATGGGGACGGAGCGGTCAGATATCCGGGACGCTGCGATTCGGATGATTTATCGGGCGCCGCGGAACCCTCTTTTCCGATGAAGATATCCGTAGAGCTGACGCACAAGGCGAATATCGCATTGATACATAACGGTCGGAAGGTTAGGTCGGCGAAAGCTAAGGGCGTGGCGTGGGAGGTCTCGGAAAAAGGTCTGTACAGGGTGGAAGCTCACAGGGGAACGGGGGCCTGGATATACTCTAATCCGTTCCCGGTGGGGGGGTATCCGCTATGACCTTTGTCGATACCGATAAGTGCGACGGGTGCGGGACGTGCGTAAGCGTATGTCCCGGCAACGCGCTGTTAATAAACAACCGGCTGACCGTATCGCCGGAGAAGTGCGTATCTTGCGGGGTCTGTGCCAAGGTATGTCCTTTTGGGGCGATTGTATTGACCGAAAACGCCGGCTTAACCGAGGCAAACAGGTTGTCCGGGTCAGGATTACAGGATTAAAAAGATAAAAACCGAAACGCCATGTACAGCATCGACAAAAATTACGATATAATAGTAGCGGGTTCCGGGCCGGCCGGGGCCTGCGCGGCTATGTCCGCCGCGTCCGGCGGGCGGCGCGTCCTGCTGCTTGAACGAAAGCCTGTTCCCGGCGTTCCGGTTCGCTGCGGGGAGGGTATCGGGCATCAGGGGTTGGCGCTCTCCTTTGAACCCCGTCCCGAATGGATAAAGAGCACCGTCACACGCGCTCGAATGCTGTCTCCGTCGGGTATCGGCGTGGAGATAGGCAATGTCGGCAAGAGCTATATTTTGGACAGGGAGAGGATGGACGCCGACCTCGTCAAGATGGCGGTGGAGGCGGGGGCGGAGTTCCGGGCCTCATCCCCGGCAGTATGGGCCGGTGAGACTTCGTCCGGGCGATACAGTGTGATATGCTCGAATAATCCGAATAGCCCAACGGAGGGGCAAACCGAATTTGAGGCCTCCTGTTTGATATTGGCTGACGGCGTGGAGAGCCGGCTTGCCCGATATTTCGGGTGGGATACCGCGTTGCGCCTTGAGGACATTGAGACGGCGGCCTTCGCCAGGGTTGAGGCGGCGGGGATAGAGGGGGATTGCTGTACGTTTTATACGGGTAACTCCGTCGCGCCGGGAGGGTATCTGTGGGTATTTCCACGGGGGGCCGGGGCAGCCAACGTCGGGCTTGGCGTTATCGGGTCGCGGTGCCGGTCGGGACTCCCCAGGAAGTTATTACTTGATTTCATAAAGCGGACCTATCCGGGGGGCCGCGTTACCGACCTGCACTGCGGCGGGGTTCCGGTGGCCAAGTGGGTCAGGCCGCTTGTACGCGGCGCCGTTATGCTTGTGGGGGACGCGGCCAGGCAGGTGAACGCCATAAACGGGGCGGGGCTTGCCTATTCGCTCTACGCCGGGCGACTGGCGGGGACGGTTGCGGCGGGGGCGTTCCGCGGCGACGGTAATCTGTGCCGCAAGGCTCTCCTGGGGTACCAGCGGGAGTGGGCCAAGGTTTTTGGCAAGCAGCAGGAGCGCTCTTTTGCGCTCAAAGAGTTCATAATGTCGGCTGACGACGCGTTCTTAGACAGGATTGCCGACTCGCTCTCTAAGGAACCGCCGGGCAAATTGAGCTATTTGCGGGTATTCATGAGGACGTTTTCATCGAGGCCGCTGCTGCTGCTCAAAGCATTTAAACTATTTCGATGATTGGTATTGAAATCATTCCATCTATTAATATATAATATATAATTATGAACATTATAGGACGCCTAAACAGTATCACGAACCTCCCGACCCTTCCGGAAGTCGTCCAGAAGGTTCAGCGAATAGTCTTCTCCGACGACGGGAGCGCTCAGGGGCTCGCTAAAATCGTTGAGCAGGACCCGTCGCTGTCGGCCAAAATACTGCAGGTGGCCAACTCGGGTTTGTACGCCTCGGGGGCGCGCGTCACGTCGGTTCCCACGGCGATTACGCGGGTGGGGTTCAACGAGATAGGGCAGATAGCGATTACGGCCAGTATAGTCAAAAATTTTTCACGCACCTCCGATCTTTTGGACTACAAACAGTTTTGGAGGCACGCGCTCACGGCGGCGCACATGGCGTTAACCGCCTCGCAGATAAGCCGCGTGGGTGTGAGCCGTGAGGAACGCGACGCGCTGTATTTGGCCGGTTTGCTGCACGACATCGGCATACTGATATACGACCAGTTTTTTCACGAGGAGTTTGAGGCGATACTGGATTACGCGGAGGGGAAGGGGATTCCGTACATAGAGGCGGAGGGCGTGGTAGCGCCCAAGGAGACGCACGCGGCCCTCGGCGCGGCGCTGCTCGAGATGTGGAAAGTAGGCTCCGCGGCGATAGACGGTGTGCGTTTCCACCATACGCCGGACAGGGCGCCCGATAAACAAAAATCAATTTCTTTTATAATGCACTTGTCAGAATATATATTATGTAATTCGGGGTTGGGTTCTTTTGAGGGACTGATGCGGGGGCAGTGCGGCAACATCGTCGCTCAGCTCAAGATTGACCCTGACCGTTTGCCGGCGTTTCTGCGCGACGCCCAGGCGGAGGTGGACAAGTCCGACCTCATCTTAGCCATAGAGAAGCCGGAACCGGAGAAACCCCGCGGGCACGACTGGTTGCTGCGGTCGATATGAACGGCGGCGGGCGTATGGGTAATATGAAGCGGTACGAGAGGTTCGCGGTTAAAAATGCTTTGACATCGATTTTGTTTTTTTTCAATAAAACATAGCAGGGGAGCTACCAAAAAATGAATGTAGCCTACATAAACCCGTTCATCAACGCCACGGCGGCCTGTTTCAAGAACATGGTCTTCGTGGAGGCGAAGCAGGGTACACCGCAGGTCAAAAAGGAACCGTACCCCAGGTACGACATATCGGGCATCATCGGGCTCTCCGGTGGCGCGCAGGGGTCGATATCGCTGTGCTTCCCCATGCAATCCGCCCTCGACATAGTCTCGAAGATGATAGGAGCGCCGATAACGGAGCCCGGCACCGACCTTGCCGACGCCGTGGGCGAGATAGCGAACATCATCGCCGGCTTCGCCAAGCGCGACTTGGTCGGCCTGAACCTTTCTATCTCGCTGCCGAACGTCATCATCAGCAGCCACGTGCTCTCCGGCCTGACCGGCGTGCCGACAATAATAGTTCCGTTTACGTGCCCCCTGGGCCCGTTTGCCATGGAAGTATCACTGAAAACATCTTCTTAATTCAGGAGACGATAGACCATGAGAATGCTTTTAGTTGACGACTCTGTAACGATGCGCCGAATCCAGAAAACTCAGATCAACTCCCTGGGTATAACGGATATCCTGGAGGCCGGCGACGGCCAGGAGGCGCTCGGTAAGCTCAAGAGCAATATGCCCATCGACATGGTGCTCTTAGACTGGAATATGCCCATCATGGACGGCATGGCTTTCCTTAAAACCGTCCGCGCCGACGCCGCTTTCAAAGACGTGAAGGTCATAATGTGTACTTCCGAGTCGGAAAAGTCGAAGGTCGTGGAGGCGCTCAAGTCGGGGGCTAACAATTATATCGTTAAGCCGTTTACGCCGGAGGCGCTTAAAGAAAAGATTGGGCTGTAATTTTTCTTATATTTTTAAATCAACAGCTTTAAAGTCTCTGACTTTAAAGCTGTTGGGGTTGTCTTTTGACCTTAAGGAAGTCTCTTATACTCATAACGTATGTCACTCCCGCTCACACGAACAAGACAATAACTCTTATTTGTATTAACGGCGGCGTGAAAAGCGTCTACCGTTATGTATTTGACATTTCCTATGTCGTTAGTATACCATTCGTGTACGTGCCCCATGAACATCGCGTCACATTTATCACGCAGTATTGATGTGACCCGCGCCCGCTCGTTCATATCCGTCATTTGCTGCGGGTCTTCTATGTTTGTCGTGAAAAAATTGGCGTGGGTGAATACGAATACGCGGCCCGCCGCCGTTCTCAATTCCATCTCTAACCGATTCATCTGCTCCCTTCCGAGAAACATATTGGCGGAGTCCATTATCAGTAACGTCACCGTGCCGCCGTCAATTCTGTAACTGGTAGAGCCGATTAGTTCCCTCCACACCCGCCAGCCGCCGGAATAGAGGTCGTGATTGCCTATCACCGGATAGCAGGGAATGCCGAAACGGTTTACGGCTATATCAATAAACAACCCCAAATCGCTTCTGGAACCGTTTTGAGTAATGTCTCCCAACACAACTAAAAACCTGACATTGTTGACCGGGTCTTCTATCACCGCTTTTAATCCCTCGAAACCGTAAGTCTCTCCGTTTAGAATGTGAATGTCGGTCACCACTATAAACGAATAATCGCCGCCCAATTCAAGCGTCTTCCAATTGTTAGCGGCAAGGAATACGAAATTATCACGCTCCTTGAGCCTGTCGTCGAGAGCGCTCGACACGAAAAAACCCGGAAAATCACTGTTGCATCCCAAGAAAAATATTACGAAGGCAGTGGCCGCCGCCGCAAGCGCCGCGAAGCGATTCCGAACATAGCGCCGCAGGGAACGGATATTTTTATATCTTCTCACCATGAGTATTTCGCCCCGCCCCGCCAAGCCAGACCGTAAAAATCGGCGGCCAGCGCGTCGCTACCGCTTTGCAGCAACTCGACTTCATTGACGACCGTCCAGTTGCCTGTGATAAATACGGCGTAGTTGACCTTAAGCGAATACGCCCCCATATTCCTGGCGTAAAAATCGCAGAAATTCCCGACGACCGCCTCCATTTGCCGCTTTTCTCCGTTTATAATATTGACATATACGGAAAATGAGTTTATCAATTCACGCTGCGCGGTTTCGCCGAAGAATGAGGTAAACCTGAAATTAGGCCCATAAGATACCCTTACGCGGGCGATACCGTAAGAGACGACAGGCAAAATCGAGTGGGTATGGACATCATAATATAACAGGCCGTTATAGGTATATAACAGTGAGAATCGCAGCGGGATGTTTGAAAACGGGTCGGCGTCGGCGGATGAAAACGCTTTGATGTCGTCAACGCCGGTTGATAAATTTCCAGCGGATAATCCGGCCCTTACGGTGAATATTTTCCGCGGTTTAATATTGCCGATAACGGACAAATCCCCGCAGCCGCCGAAACCGCGGTTGTATTCGGTTCGGAGATAAACCTCAATCTCTTTTTCCTCCCCGATTATATCGGTTATATCTATCGCGTATACGTATAGATTCAACGGGAGGCCGCACAGTATTAATATTGATATTGTTCTTGGAATCATATAAAACCGTTTGTCATGATTAAGAAGCGCTGATTTTCCGTTTTTAATCCCATAACCCCGGCTCAGACGGTGTTTTCCGGTTTCTTCGCCTTTTTCTCTTTCTTCTGCTGATACAGCAGCACATCCGCCTTATTCATAAGCGTCTCAATGCTGACGCTATCCGTATGCACAAACGGTACGCCCCCTATGCTGATGGAGACTTTGTAGGGCTTATTCGAGGCTTTGTTGTAGTCTTCCACATATCCGGCTATGCGCCTCTCGAATGTTTCTATCATGCCCTGGCTCGCGTTCATCGCGAAGACTGTGAACTCGTCGCCTCCCAAACGGGCTATTATGTCCATATCGCGGAAAGCTTTCTTTAGAATAACGGCGACTACCGTTATCGCGTTGTCGCCCTCCTCGTGCCCGTAGGTGTCGTTTATCCCCTTGAGGCCGTCGAGGTCGGCGAAGAAGAGCAGTCCGTCCTTTTTCATACGGCGCGCCATTCCGAGCATATGACGGGCGTGGGCCATGAAGCCGCGGCGGTTCAGCAATTTCGTCATCTCGTCGGTCTCGGATATGTTGGAGAGCTGCTCGTTGTACTTCTCCAGCTCCTCCAGCGCGTTCTGCAACTGTCTCTCTATGGTGCGCCTCGCCTGTATCAGGTTTATCAGCTTTAGCGAACAGCTTATCTCCACCATCAGAGACTCTATGAGGTGTATGTCCACGAAGTCGGGTTCGCAGACGACGAAACCCATGTGCTCGTCCATGTAGAAGAGCGCCGAGACGACGAAAGTGTAGCGCCGGCCTTTGGGGTACAGGTTGCGGTCCAATATCGACGCCACCTGTACGCTCTGCCCCCTTATATCCACGGATTCGGGGCGGCGTTTGTCGTCGGTCACCGCGAGGTAGAGCTCGCCGGAGAAGTACCAGTCGGTGTTTATGCTGTGTCTCTCTATCGCGTAGTGGAGGAATACATAGAAGTCGGATATCCCCATGTCGCGAATATTGGGGACGATGGAGCGCAGCGCCTCGTTGGGATTGTTGACGTCGCGTATCAGCTGGCTTAGCACGTCGCGCAGCCCCACGATGTCGTTTATGTATATGCTCCAGCGCCTTGAGTCGTTCTTGAAATAGGTCTCTAAGAGCAACATGCGCATTTTGTGGAAGAAGTCTTCTATGCTCACGACGGCGTCGAGGCCGTGCGTCTTTATGCCGACCTTGGCCCTGAAGCTTGTCAGGGTATTCTGCCATATACGGAGGTTCATCTGGCGGTGGTTCCCCACGGCGCCGACCACCACGTTCATTTCCTTGAGTATCTCCAAGTCCGCCGCGTCGTCGAGCCTGCCCTCCACGGCGTAGCGGAGCGCCTTTTGCAGCAGCGCGTCTATCTTTGCCGTATCCTCGTCACCCGCGTCCACCGTGGTCGCGCCGGCGGTGCCGTCCTGGGCGGAGACCGAGGTGACGGAGCGTGAGAAGCACCCGCAACTCTCACGCAGCGCCATACTCGTGGGCAACGACACACTGGCCGGCGGCTCCCCCCTTATAAGCCCAAGCGCGAGCTCCACCGCTTTGTAGGCCTGCTCGTATATCGGCTGCGCGACCGTGGTGAGCGTAGGCGAGGAGAAGTGGGTGCTCTCCACGTTGTCGAACCCCACGACGGCGATGTCCTCAGGAACCCTGTACCCGCGCCTCTGCAACTCCTCCATCGCGCTTAGGGCCATCTCGTCATTCGCGGCGGCCAGCGCCCTAAACTCCACGTTGCGCACGTCCAAAAAATCGCCCACGGCGCGTACGCCGGAATACTTGGTGAAATCGCCCACAGCCACGAGGTTGGGGTCAAAGGGCAACCCGTACTCCATGAGCACATCCCGGTAAACGGCGTAGCGCTCCTTCGCCTCCACATTGCTCTCCGGCCCGCCGATGAAAGCTATCCGCCTGTAACCGTGATCCGCCGCCAAATGCCGAAGCACGCCCCTAAGCCCCACCGTGTTGTCGATGAGCACACTCGACACGCCCTCTATCGGTATTGAAACGCTGACAAGCGGAATGTCGCCGTAGCGCCCGTAAAACTCCCGAAACTCCTCGTCGCTAAGGAAGTTGACCATCGTCCCGGTGGCGAGGATAAGCGCGTCTACGGTATCCTTATTGGCTAATCTGTATATGGAATTGTACTGGTAGCGGTAGTCGTATGGTACCTTGGGCGACTTTCCGGGGAAGATAATGACATTGGCATCGGCGGCGGCGGCGGCGTCCATGATACCGCGACAAAGCGTTTGGGCGTACGCGTTCTCAAGCTCGGAGACGAAAAAGCCGAGCGTCAAACGTTCTTTTTCAACATTATCGGGCATTGATTTTTACCTTGCCTTTTCAGTGTCAAACTCGATATTCAATTAATATACATTCGGCACACCGCGTATCGCCGCCTGTTTAATGCAATACGAAATCCTTACCGAAAAGATTTTTATAAAATCGATAAAAAATCAATCGCCGGCCAACACCCGTTCCGCTAATCCGATATCGCCCACCGCGCACCGCGTTGACCCGTCCGGCATATCCTTAACTTCAACGCCGGCCTCCGTGAATTCGGCGCGGATTTTGTCGGCGGCGCCGAAATCCCTCTTCGCTTTGGCCTTTTTCCTGCGCGCGGCCCTTTCCACTATCGCGTCTTTTAACGATTGCGGCAAGACGCCGCTTGCCGTCAGCGTTATTACGCATCCGTTGAACTCCTCCGTTACCTCCGCCGCCGCGCCGCCGTCTTCCGCCGTTTTAAGCAAATCAAGCCCAAGTACCCTGTCCGCTTCCCGGACGAAAGCCAATTTCTCAGCCCCGGAGAGCTTGTCGCCGCGCAGCCCCTCCCACAGCGCGGCCACGGCGCGGGGCATATTCAGGTCGTCGCATATCGCGTCAGCAAAGGGTTCAAGAGCCCTGTCCACATAATCGATATTGACACCGCCGCCCCGCGATTTATCTATTGACAATATAACCTTTCTCAAATTCGCCAGCCCCTGCTCCGCCGATAACGCGCCCTCAAACGAAAAAGTCAGCGGTGTGCGGTAGTGCGCCGTGTAGCAGAACATCCTGTAGCCGAGGGGGGAAATGCCCCGCTCTTTCAACGTACTTAGCGTGACGAAATTCCCTCCCGACTTCGCCATTTTCCCCTTATCAAGCACGAGAAACTCCCCGTGCATCCAGTAGCGGGCGCATTTTTTACCGGTTGCCGCCTCCGTTTGGGCGATTTCGTTCGCGTGGTGGACGCGGATGTGATCCATACCGCCGCAGTGTATGTCGAGCGGCTGCGGCAAGTGCGCCAGCGACATCGCGCTGCACTCTATGTGCCAGCCGGGGAAACCCACGCCCCACGGGCTCTGCCACTCCATCTGACGCCTGCTGTCCGCCGGAGAAAACTTCCACAGGGCAAAGTCGGTGGCGCAGCGCTTCTCCCCCATGCCGACACGCTCGCCGGCACGCAAACTCGACGGGTCGACGCGGGCGAAATCGCAGTACGACGGGAACCTGGCCGTGTCAAAGTATATCCCGTCCCCCGTACGATAGGTAAAACCCTTCTCCTCAAGCGTCTTAACAAGGGCTATCATCTGCGGGATGTGCTCGGTGGCCCTGGGCCATATATCGGGCTGCAAGACGGCAAGCGACACGATGTCGGCCATGAACCGCTCCGTGTAAAACGCCGCGATGTCCCACACGCTCTTGCCCTCACGCGCCGCCCCTTTCTCCATCTTGTCCTCGCCCGTGTCGGCGTCGGAGGCTAAGTGGCCTACGTCGGTGATGTTGACCACGTGGCGCACCCCGTAACCGCACCACATCAGCGCCCGTTTAAGAACATCCTCAAATATGTACGTGCGCAAATTTCCGATGTGCGCGTAATTGTATACCGTCGGGCCGCAGCAATAGAGGGCGACGGGGTCGTTCTCCGGAACAAACAGCTCCTTCGCGGCGGCGGCGGTATTGTATAGAAAAAGACTCTTCGGCATAATCAAAATTCCATCCTGACTTTTCCCGTCCCCGAAACTATCCCGCCGATTAACACAGGCTCAAACTCGGCGAGAGCGGCGTCGCGCAAAACGGCGTCCGCGTCGCTCCCGGAGACGACGACCGTCATTCCTATCCCCATGTTGAACGTGCGGTACATCTCCGCGTTCTCCACGCCGCCCGTCGCTTGCAGGTAACGGAATATCGGCAACGGTTCCCACGACTTGGCGTCTATCACCGCGTCGCAATTCTGCGGGAGTATCCTGTCCACATTGTCGACAAACCCGCCGCCCGTTATGTGGGCGCAGCCCTTGACCTTTCCCATGTCCATCAAAGGCAGCAACTTTATGTAGGAGCGGTGCGGCTCAAGCAAGGTTTGGCCGAAGGTCTTGCCGCCCTCAAAGATATCCGAGCAGCTCTTCCTGCCCGCCTCCGTAACAATCTTACGCGCCAGACTGAACCCGTTGGTGTGCAATCCGACGGAGCGCAACCCCACCACCGCGTCGCCCGGCGCAATTCCCGCCCCGTCAACAACCTTTCCGCTCTCTACGACGCCGACGATGGTTCCGGCGAGGTCGAACTCGCCCTCGCGGTAGATGTCGGGCATCTCCGCCGTCTCGCCGCCGATGAGTACGCACCCGTTGGCCCGGCAAGCGTTCGCTAACCCCGAAACAATCCGCTCGGCGACGGCTGGGACGAGCTTGCATATCCCTATATAGTCGAGAAAGAAGAGCGGGCGGGCGCCCATGACGAGGATATCGTCGACGCAGTGGTTCACGATGTCTATGCCTACGGTGTCGTAGACCTTTGAGTCGAAAGCGACTTTGACTTTGGTGCCTACACTGTCGGTGGAGGAGACCAGGATGGGGGCGTCCATACCTTTGAGGAAAGAGGCGTCAAACATTCCGCCGAACTGGCCGAACCGGCCGTGGACGCGGTCGTTGTAGGTGGAGGAGACCAGGTCGCCGATACGGCCTTTTACACTGTTCCAAGCGTCTATGTTCACACCGGCGGCGGAGTAGGTTAATTTTGTCGACATTTTTTTATGATAATCCTTGCAACGGTTGTATTTGATGCCATATCCGGCTTAAAAATCAATCAACGTCAATTAATGAATATACGTTCCGCACGCCCCAAAAGTCAAAAAAACAGCGTCACGCCCATACAACCCAACCCCAAGCCGGCCGCGACGGCGCCTACCGCGCTTACAGTAATGTTTTTGTTAATCTTTTCCCGGTAGTATTCGGACAGACCGGACGCGTTGCCGTCGGATACACTGTGCCTGTGGTAAGTATCGGTATTCGACAGGCCTACATAGCAAGTCGTCAAGCCCGCGGCGGCTACGGTTAGCGCGCTTGCGTTTACTATGAACTTTACGTTGACCTTGCGCTTCTTTTTGGCAGGTTTGACGAACTTGTCCGCCGACAGCGTATCCGCGTTCCACGCCGCGCTTACGGGGCCGTCCGTTGCTATGGGGACGATTTCGCCGGCCCTCACCACGGAGGCGTAGCCGTTGTTCTTAAAGACGACCTCACGCAGCTCCACGCTCGACAGCGTGTCTCCGATATTCACACCGTAGACGCTGTTGCCGACGACGGCGTGGCGCATACGGAGCGCCGCGTCGGCACCGAACGTCCTCACGCCGTTCCAGTCGAATGCCCGCGGCGCCTCCGCGGCGCCGGTTGTGTCGCCGCACGACGTCATGACGACCGGAAGCCCAAGCGCGCCCTGGAGTGTGAGCACGCCGCGTACGTCGATTCCCGTAAGCTGCTCAAAGTACATCACGGTGCCGGCGCCGACGCGCAGAGTGTCGCCGGCGGGGACAGTAAGCACCGTCTTCACCAGATACTCCCCGACATCCAGGCCGCCGACGACGTCGCCGGAAAGGGGGAGCCTCTCGGCGGCGAAGAGACCGGCGGTCGACAGGACAATCAGCGCTAATGCCGCCGGAAGCGAATTGAAATTACGGGAATCGCGGGAATAACGGATAATGATTTTACGAACCATACTGAACGCTCCTTTTTTGGCGTTAATGTGTTAATAAAGTTAATACCGTTGATAATGTTCGGTTGATACCGTTAATCATTGATACGACAAGAATACGACGAGAGGCACAACACCGAGAGAACTGTCGTACCCTGCAACCACGGGTAGAATCGGCACAACGAGAGTAACACCGTACAAATAGAGGCACAACGAGAGCCGGCCCAAACGCCGGCATCGGAAATATAATTGATTGACCGGCGCCGAATCAATATTCTTCAACAAAAAATCAAAAAACTCCGCAAATCCTTTCCCCGCACCCGCCGCATACGCCGCCCGCGGTTAATCCCATGATTTTTGTCTTATATCCGAATCTGCCTGTCAGCACACCGCCGCACTTCGGGCAGCGGGTGTCCTGAAACAGGTTTACGTTTCCGCCGTAGACGTAACGCAATCCGGCGGCGACGCCGATTCCGCACGCTCTCTCTATCGACGCGGCGTTTGTGGGCGGTACGTTCAACATGCGGTACCTCGGATAAAAACCGGACACGTGCCACGGCGTGTCGGCGCCCAGATTATTTACGATGAAGCGGGCGATGTCCGTCAGTTCACCATCCGAATCGTTCAATCCGCCGATAAGAAGCGTCGTAACCTCAAGCCATATCCCGGCCTCGCGGATTGTTTTCAGCGACTCCAGTACCGGCGAAAGCGACGCCCCGCACTGTTTTTTGTAAAAATCTTCGCGAAACGACTTCAGGTCTATGTTGCAAGCGTCAAGGTACGGAGCCGCCGTCGTCAGGCACTCCCCTGTCATGAACCCGTTAGACACGAAAACCGTCTTTAGCCCCGCCGCCTTTGCCGCCTTTGCCGTATCCAAAGCGTACTCGAAGAAAACCGTCGGTTCCGTGTAGGTGAACGACACGCTCGGGCATTTATACTTCAACGCCGTGTTTACTATATCCAGGGGAGACATAACGGTACCGCCGTATAAATCATCACCCTGACCGGCGTTATCGTTAATATCAATATTACCATTAACACCATTATCGGTATCAACAAATTCAGCCGCCTGCGATATGCTATGGTTTTGGCAAAAGCCGCACCTGAAGTTACAGCCGACCGCAGCAACAGAGAAAGTCTCGCTCGCCGGGAGGAAATGATACAGCGGTTTCTTCTCTATGGGGTCGACATTCATCGCGACGACGCGCCCGTAAACGCGGGTATTCAACACGCCGTTCCTGTTGAAACGAACGGCGCACCTCCCATACTTCCCTGAAAGAATACGGCAACGGTGGGCGCAGAGACCGCACTGTACGGAATCGCCGCCGCTGCCGTCGCTGTTCCAGAGCAATGCTTCTTTCGCAATCATAATGACGCCGCCCCGCCTCCCCCAATAATGACGATTGAACCGGTTTATATTAAACTTGAGTAAGGCAGCGATTTCATATAACTTTCCATAAACTGCCAGTCGGGAGTACCGTCTTTTGTAACGGGAAGTTTTATTTTTGATTGCTCCATCGTTTTCTTATCCCATTTTCGCCCATAGTTAAACCTGTATTTTTCTTTGCCGATAATCGTACAAAGAAACAAAGCAATATACGGCGTCAAAGAAAATTTCGGATACAAAACATTTACATCGTCCGTAGCCCAAAAAGGGTCAGGTTGATAAAAAGACTCGGCGATAGAGCCGTTATAGCTTACCGTGATTGTATTGGCGGAATGAATATGCTCATCGTTTGAAATTTTTGCCGTTATTCCATTATTTGAGTCGATTGCCCCGACATAATTAATATCCCCATCAATCATATCCGCTTTAGTCAATCGGTTGCCTTTCTTTATGTCGAAAATATCATCATATAAAAACCATTTCCACCGTTCGGTATTTAATGATACTTTTTTATCGGAAACGGGCTTTTTTCCAAATTCGTAATCGGAAATGGAGATTTTATTTGCGTAATCCGGCAACTCACTCACATCGGGAACTAAAATATTTTTCAGCGTTTTGTTTGCCTGCCGCCCGTAATTGTACCGGTATTTATTGGCTTCGATAACATAAGCGTAAAAAAGCATTTGCTCGGGCGTAAGCGGTTGTTTCGGATATAAACAGGCAATATGAAACGCGGTGTAAAAAGGCTCATCCTGATAAAACACGGATAAAACAGAACCGCCCAACGCTACCGTTAACGCTTTTGCCGGCATTGGTTCCAGCCATTCCAGTTCTTTAACACGGGCAATAACGCCGTTATTGCCGGATGTTCTTGAAATAAAACAGATACCGCTTACGCTCTCCTCACAATTCATCAGTTCAAG
>JAITCM010000089.1 GCA_031283085.1 Chitinispirillales bacterium
TTATTTCGGCAAACTTTGCGCCAAGCCCGGCGCGTCTGGCGGTTACCTCGTCTTTCTTTGCCTGCTTTGACAAATCCACTCTATACATTAAACGACTCCCTTGACGCCGGCTCAAATTCTGACGCGGGAGCGTTCATTGATTTTATAAGCCTCTCCGCCACGCCCGGCAGCGCGTTCAAGTACGCCGTCTCATCGGGGTAGTCATCGGGATTGATGTACTCGCTGTCCGGACCGTCTCCCTCGGTTGCCGGCGTCAGGACTATGTCCCCGCCATCGTACCTCTGGGAAGCCAAAACGCGCGGTGCGCCCCCTATCAGGGACAACAGCGGCTCCGGCAGCGTTTGGCGGTCGATTACTAATGTGGTCATATTTGGCTCCTTACGGTTACTAGAACAAAACCCATTCTTATTTGCCTATAATCTATACCATGATATAAATATAATCCCCCGAAAAAGGCAAAGCCAAATTTAGCGGGCGAACATACACACTGGCGGCTTTGCCGCCAAGCCGTGGCTTTGCCGCCAAGCCGTGGTTTCACCGCCAAGCCTTCGCCCCCGCAAAACCGCTACCGCAATCCCCATATCACGCCAAAAGCCACCGCTCCAGCAGCAGCATTATCCCCCCGGCAATGACCGGGACGGCCAAGTTGTCGTTGACAGTCAGTTTTTTCGTGATTTTCAGCGGGATTAACTCGAAAATCGTTATTGCAAGGGATATTGCCACCGCCATAAGGAGCGGCACGCGCCCGCCCCATGTGTCTAATACCCACGGGAGGCGCGGGAACAGGGCGTAGAACAGGAGCATACACATCGCGAAGCAGGCCGAACTGCCCTCTAAACTCTTGTTCCAAATCTTTACGCGGCCAACGCTTAGCCCCACAATCGCGGCCACGGCGTCGCCTAAGATGAAGAGGGTCAGTACCATTAACGATATTTCCTTATGATTGATGAAAATCAGCGAGCAGAGCAACGCGGCGGCTATGATGTAGGTGCTTCCGGTGACCTTTTTGTCCTCCTCCGTCCTAAGGAGGTGCCCGAAGCAGACGAAGAAGATTTTCTGCACCAACGGTATGCGGAAGCGCAGGCTTTCCACCGCTATTGAGCCGGCCGTGAGGAACGCCAAGAGCCCGATGGGCACGGCGTCGGGGACGCCGAAGCGCGGCAGGTAGAATATCCCGGCGGGCATAAGAAGCGCGAAGAGGTGGAGCAGTTTTCTGGTGATTTCCTCTTTCCTGAGAGCCATATTATTTTTTCTCCTGATAAATGATTATGTAAGTTCGCCTGTAATAATATATATTATAGTTTCAGAACGGCGCTGTTTTTTTGATTTGTATATTAACACTTTTTTAACAGGAATATGTTATGTCTATGAAACCCATCGTGTTAGCTATGTTGATTTGCGACTACTACTACCGCGACCACCATACCGGCAAGAGCATCCTGACCGGGACGTTCAGCTCCATCAACTGCGGCGGCTTCCCGACGAAGCACGGCAACTGCGCCATATACATAGCGCTGACCGACGTCGCCGCCGACAGCTCGGCGCAGTTAATCTTCCGCAAGGAGGGCGGCACCTTTTCAATGTCGATTCCCCCCTGGGAGGTGAAGCGCCCCGACAACCGGCGGGCGGTCGTGGAGATAGGCGGCAACATCAACGGCCTGCCGTTGCCGGAGGAGGGCGAGTACGAGTTCGTGCTGCTGTGGAACGGCATGGAAATAGCCAGCCGGCGTATGGTGGCGGCGTCCATGAATACGCAGGGCGGGACGGACGGGGAACCTGTTGAGGAGTGTGAGGTATAGCAATATGGACGCAGCCGCAATAATCGTGAAAAGCATCGGGCTGGTACTGTTTCTCTTTACGGTACGCTCCGTTTACAGGCACTTTAATGGCAAGATGCGCAAACGCTCCCCCGCTCAGGGGCAGCCGGCGTCTACGGATAAACAGGAACCGGAACAGCAGCACTCAAAGGCCGAACACGCGCTAAACGCCTTCCTGCTGTACGCGTGGTTTATCTTCATGACGGCGCTATCGCTGGGGATGGTCGTCAATAATTAATTTCGATATGAAATTTAAGCTAAACAGCGCCTACGCCCCCGCTGGCGACCAGCCCCAAGCCATCGACGAACTCGTTGACGGCATAAATCGTAACGCCCCGTATCAAGTGTTGCTCGGGGTGACAGGGTCGGGCAAGACCTTCACCATGGCGAACATCATAGAGCGGACGCAGCTGCCGACGCTCATCATCTCCCACAACAAGACCCTCGCGGCGCAGCTGTTCCAGGAGTTCAAGGAATACTTCCCGGAAAACGCCGTCGAATACTTCGTCAGCTTCTACGACTACTACCAGCCGGAGGCGTACATCCCCAGTACCGATACCTACATCTCCAAGACCTCAATGATAAACGACGAAATCGACCGCTTGCGCCTTAAGGCCACGAGTTCGCTGCTCTCCCGCCGCGACGTGGTGATTGTCGCCAGCGTTTCGTGCATATACGGGATAGGGTCGCCCCAGGCCTACGAGGGGGCGGCGGTCAAGTTGAGCGTGGGCCAGGAGCTTGTCCGGCGGGACTTTTTGACGGCGCTCTCCGATATGCAATACGTGCGCAACGACCTGTCCTTGCAACGCGGTTCTTTCCGCGTAAAGGGCGATGTCGTAGAGGTGCAGCCCGCCTACGAGGAAGACGCCGTGCGCATCGAGACTTTCGGCGACAGGCTTGAGGCCATCAGTTACATATCTCCGTTAACGGGTAAAACGAAACAGAAGTTCGACGAGGTGACCATCTTCCCGGCGAAGCACTACATGGCCATCGGCGGCATAACGATGAAGGACGCCGTCGCGCATATATCCGAGGAACTCGACGAGCGCCTCTCCGTTTTGCGCAAGTCGGGAAAGCTCGTGGAGGCGCAGCGGCTTGAACAGCGGACGCGTTACGATATGGAGATGCTGACCGAGGTCGGCTACGTGAACGGGATAGAGAACTATTCCCGAATCCTCGACGGGAGGGAGCCGGGCTCGCGCCCGTACACGCTGGTAGATTTCTTCAAGCCGCCGTATTTGCTGATTGTCGACGAATCGCACGCGTCGCTGCCGCAGATACAGGGGATGTACAACGGCGACCGCGCCCGTAAGGAGACGCTCGTCGACCACGGTTTCCGCTTGCCCTGCGCCCTCGACAACCGCCCGCTGAAGTTCGGCGAGTTCGAGTCGCTCGCCGACAAGACGCTCTTCGTCTCCGCGACGCCGGGCGACTACGAACTGGAGAAGAGCGGCGGCGTCATAGTGGAGCAGGTGATACGTCCCACGCATCTCGTAGACCCGCCCATAGAACTGCGCCCGGCCGCCAACCAAGTCGACGACCTCATTGACCAACTGCGCACAACGGCGGAACGCGGCGAGCGGGCGCTGGTTACCACGCTGACGAAGAAAATGGCCGAAGACCTGACCGAGTACCTCAACTCAATCGGTCTGCGCGTACGCTACCTGCACTCCGAGATTGATACGCTGGAGCGTACCGAAATCCTCAAGAACCTCCGCACCGGGGAGTTTGACATACTAATAGGTATTAATCTATTGCGGGAGGGCTTAGACCTGCCGGAGGTGGCGCTTGTGGCGATACTCGACGCCGACAAGGAGGGCTTTTTGCGTTCCACACGCTCAATAGTGCAAATAGCCGGTCGCGCGGCGCGTAATATTAACGGGCGGATTACTCTCTACGCCGATAAAGTCACCGATTCAATCCGCAAGGCCATGGAAGAGAGCGAACGCCGGCGCAACAGGCAGTTGGCCTACAACGAGGAGCACGGCATCACCCCGCGCAGCGCGGAGAGGCGGATAGACGCCATGTCGCCCCCTTACGGAGCCGCGTCAACCGCAGACGCCGACGATACCGGCATCGCCCAAACCGCGGAACCGAACGCGAGATACGGGAAAGGCGGCAAAGGCAAGCGAGCGTCAAGGCAAAAGCCCGATATCGAACAACGCGGGTACAGTCAAAAAATATTATCAATAAACACGGAAAACAGCCGATTATTAGAGATAGAAGCCGAGATGATAGAGGCGGCTAAGAATTTAGACTTCGAGAGAGCGGCGCAGCTGCGCGACAGGATGGCCGAGATGATACAAACAACCGAACGGCCCACGTGGGTATCCCCGACGGCGCGGCTACGCGACACGATAATAACGAATAAAAAGGGGAAGAAATGACGAGAGACGAAGCGCTGTCGGAAATCAAACACTTCCGTAGCTTGGAAAATGTCATTTTCGCGATGCGCATCATAGCGAAGATAGGCACTGTCTCGGATATTTTCACACTCATGCCCATTGCCACGAACAACTCCGCCAACGCGTCCATAAGAAAATTAGCCACCGACGCAATCTGCTCTATCATCAAAGAAAGCCTTATCACCAAATTCAACGAACTGACCCCCGATATGCGCCAAAAGCTGGCGAAAATCCTGCAAACGCTTGACCCCAAAATCATCAACGACCTCAGCAAAGACCTCTTCTCGAATGACACCGAGCGGCGCCTATCCGCGCTGCAAATGCTCGGCATCCTGAGGCGCCACCCACGCGTAAAGGATATAGCGGTCAAGCTGCTGCAAGACAAAGACACAAAAATAAGGGCGACCGCCATAACCCTGCTCGGCAAGATGATGGGCCCAAACGACCAGCATATGGTGCTGATGCTCTTAGGCGACGACGACAAGCGCGTTAGGGCAAACACTGTGGAAGCGCTGGAGAGCATGGGAAACCAGCTCATGATACCCGTTCTCATCCCATACCGCAAAGACCCCAATAACCGCATAAGGGGAAATGTTCTGAAAGCCCTCTACAACCTCGGCCAAACCGACATAGAGGAAGACCTCTTAGATATGCTGACATCGACTGACCCGCTGCAAAAGGCCTCGGCGCTGTGGGTCATAACGCAGATAAAATACAACAGCAACAAAAAGGTGATAGACGCCGCCGGAGCGTGCTTGCTGTGCGACAACAAAATGGTATACAGAAACGCGGAAGCGGCGCTGACCGCGGTGGGAACGCCGAGGTGCATGGGGTACATAAACTATCTGGGGAGGATTTTCAGGTATTCGTAGTTGTCAGGGGGAGGCCACAATGTTCGTCTCAATGAGGATGTTGGAACTCGTGGAGTGGCGCGTAGAGAGGCTGTCTCAAAATCTGTGTAAATTGGTTTTGGTTGATACAACTGGATTGCCTACGGCGAGATAAACAAGTTGCGAAGCGCGAAGCGCCGAAGCAATCCAGGAATTTGACCTTTAAAGATTAATGCGTTTCCACCATAATGTCGGAAGCGCCTAAAAAAATGACGCTACCGTCCCATATTGGTCCCAAATCTCCAACAACCCATAGCCGGTTTAAGGCTCTTGACGGTGTACCCGTTGCGGCGGTTAGGCGTCTCTTTATTCGCCGACCACCACCCAATTCCCGATATTCCTCTTCTCAAAATCGAAGTTTACCCCCACCTTGAAGACCTTCTTCCCGCTACCCGTCCACGGATAGGCGTACTCTTTAGTGTCTATTTGCGCCAGCGCTTCCTCGGCAGTGCCGTTTAATTTATACTCAAAGCAGTAAACGATTTCCGGCGTTTCGACGAGCGTGTCGAGCCGTCCTGCCGCTATACATACTTCCGAGCGGCAGTTGAAGCCCAGCATTTTGAATATCAGGTGCACTACGGACTGGAAATATTTTTCTTTCTCGACCAATATATCGTAGGGGATTTCGGCGAGGAACAGCTTTATCGCGTTCATCGCGGCGTCAACGTCGCCGTCGAAGAGCGCGTCGACCAGTTTGAAGTGAAACGCCTGCCCCTTTTCAGGCGGGAGGCCTAAACCATGTTTTACAAGCGAACGCGCGAATGCGGCGTGTACCTCCTCATTCGGGTAGTCAAGCGTGAAGCGTTGCCGGTTTTCATCGTAATCGGTTATCGTGAGGTAGCCGGTTTGGTAAAGCAACGGCGCGGCTTCTATAATCGTCTATGTCAAATTTGCCGAAATCCCAGGGCGCGGCGTACATCTTGCCCAAGTTATGGATATTAATCTTGTGTTTGTTTAGCAGTTCTACAAGGAAAGTGGGGGTGGCGCTACCGTACCAGTAGTCGGAGAATCTTCCGCCTTCGTAAAAATGGTTGAGCATCCCGAAGGGGTTGTAAACCGTGAGCGGGGCTTCGGAGAAGCGGTAGCCGTTGTAGAAGCGGCGCAACTTGTCCATATACTCCCCGCGGTCGCGTCCGGTACTTTTCAAGACACCCTCTATCTCCGGCTCAAAATTAGCCTCTAATTCCTCCTGCGTCAGCCCGCAGATGTCGGCGTAGCGGGGGTTAAAGGTCAGGTCGGATAGTTGGTTCAGGTCGGAAAATACGCTCACTTGCGAGAACTTGCTTACTCCGGTTATGAAAATGAAGCGCAGGTGGGCATCGCAGGACTTTAGGGTGCCGTAGAACGCCTTGAGGAGGCTCCGCATTTGGATGTGTATTTCGCGCTCGTCCAGCGTGCCGGTCAGCGGCTTGTCGTACTCATCAATGATAACAACGGTTTTTTCGCTCTCGCGCCCGTGCAGATCCGCGATAAGGTTTCCGAACCGCGTTGGCAAGGTCTGCCCGCGCAGGGTTACCCCATAGTTCCTCGCCGTGTTCTCAAGCTCATTTTGTAACACATCGTCAAGTACAGCCGTACCCTTGCTGTAATCCCCCGCGTTCAGGTCAATCCGAATCACCGGATGCGCCTTCCACTCCCAGTCAAGCGAGTCCAAAGCTAATGCCGGCCTGCCGGCGAGTTCCCCGAAAAGCTCACGCCGGCCCTCAAAGAGTGCGCCGAGGATAGAGCAAAGCAGCGACTTCCCGAAGCGTCGCGGGCGCGAGAGGAAGAACGCCTCGCCGGAACCTGTGAGCAGTTCGTAGGCACGGGCGGTCTTGTCCACATAGACAAAACCCCGCTCCCGAATCTTAGGGAAGTCCTGGATGCCTACGGGCAGAAGTCTTTTTGTCGCCATACTATAAATATAATAAAATACAACAGGCAGATGCATTTTTAATCAAATAGCCGAAAATACCCCGTTTCGGTATGACAATATAATATATTTGACCGAGTTAACACATTTTTATTCTATACATTACGTATCCGAGTATGCGGTTATAAAGCCGCGCAGCGGCGACACGCCGGCGTAACGTCCCTGGCGGGACTTTCCGCAATTCCAATTATTAAAAATTCCGCGAACACCTTTATTTTTCTATGGGATGGCAGTGTCTTAAAGTCAATAATTTTTAATTTTTTTTGATTTGTGTTTGCAATATATTATTTTCACACTTCAATATCCGCGCCGGATTGTCTTATGAGGGCGGGATACTGTATTAATACATTATGCTATTGGCTTGGCTTTATGAACTTTATAAACGTAAAAACGGGTAATCGCAAAACAATGAAAAGACAGCCGCAAAAAAAGGGGGCCGCCCCGTTGTCCCAAAACCCGCGCAAGCTTGCTTCGCGCTGTCACGCCCGCGCGGATTAGGTTATATTGTTATTTTATATGGGGGTATATGGGGAAGAATGCTGTCGCCGAAAGAGAAGTTTGACGCCATGAAGCCAATAGAGGTGAGTAGCACCGAGGTAAGGGCGCTGGGGCACGGGGAGGGGTTTGTGAAGAGGGCTTTGGACTGGCTCACAAAGAAAGGTGCCCTGGGGGATTATCGCAATGTAGACAAAGGTTGGGAGATAACGATAGACGGGAGTGGGGTACGCAGCGTTTTAAGCCACGGCGCGGGAGAGGGCAAGGTTGCGTTGTTGGAGTACGTTCCGGACCTTATAATGGGCGGCATATTTCTTGAGACCACGCCGCATGGCCGCAACTGTAACAGCCATATCTTTGCGGCTAAGGCGAATCTTGACGGGAAGCCGTATGTGGTGGGGTTTGTTGTACGGGAAGCCAACAGGGGGAAGCGTTACTACGACCATACCATCATATTTGAGGAGGCGGGGTGGGCAGAAACGTGGAGCCGTGAGACCGACACCGCGGGCGCGAATCCGCCCAATAACCCAACCTCAGTACTTAATATACTAAAAAAACATCTTAAAGTCAATAATTTTTAATATTTTTTTCACTACCATCCCATAGGTATCGTCACTAATATTTGAAAAAGCCGGCTCCATTACATATTTTTTGTTTAAATAGCCCTGTTAAAACTATTAAACTATGAAGCCAGCCAAGTATAAATATACGTTATTGCGCCATGTGATGTCAAATATTCCCGCGTATTTAGTTTCATCGTTGGCCACCAAGTTAGGGATAGACAGGCAGGCCCGGACGTTTTCCCCGTGGAGCCACGTGGTTTCTATGATATTTGCGAATCTCACCCATGCGTTGAGCCTAAACGATGTCTGCGATACCCTTAGGCTTCATAGCGGGGCGCTTTCGACGGTACGCGGGACCACCCCGCCTAGCCGCAATGGGCTTTCCCACGCGAACAGGACGCGGCGTTTTGAATTGGCCAAGGGTCTATTTTACGGGGTGCTTGAGAATTTGACCGGTTGGTATCCGTGTTTTGGGCGCACCGATGTCTCGTTCAAGCCGCCCCGCAGGTTGAAGCGGACAATCAACATATTGGATTCCACGACGATACAACTTTTTGCTAACTGTATGGACTGGGCCAAGCATCGGGCGAGAAAAGCCGCGGCTAAGTGCCATATGGTTTTGGATGCCCGGACGTTTCTGCCGCGGTTCGCGGTAGTGAAAGGCGCTGCTTCGCATGATTCGGTTGTGGGCCGCGTATTATGCCGTGCCCTGCAGGCCGGTGAAATCGTTATTTTTGACAAAGCGTATATGGATGGCGTTATTGTGTTATTTGATACTGCGTTTTATCGCTTTCGCAAGCAAGTGGAAAGGCACATTCGCAAGGCTGTTTACAATCATCAGGGGTGTTATATGGAACTACTTCAATCTAGGGGAACTGCTAAAATCCTGTGGGATAGCAAGTAAACCGATACGTGTAATCATGCAGCCGCAGCAGCTATATCGGCCCCTTTTTACGCAATAACTTATGGGATAGCAGATAACTTTGTAACGGTTTAAAATAAAAATGTGTTAACTCGGTCAATTATATTATTTTGTTAAAATGGTTTTTTTGACGCCATTTAGGGCGGTTGGGGAACTCTT
>JAITCM010000047.1 GCA_031283085.1 Chitinispirillales bacterium
CAGGATTTGTCGGCGTACGGTTACGGCGATGATTGGCCGTGCGGACGTCCGTCGCCGCTCTACGGGCTTGAGTCGGAGCTTATGGAGGCCTACGCCGCGGGCGTCCCGGAGGCGGTGGCTATCGTGGAGGGGCTGTCTAACTGTGGATAAAAGCAGAGGGCAGTATTAATAAAAACCATAAAAAACAGGAGGCAGTATCATGGCACAGGTAAGCGCAGTTGCGTCGGGCGCGGATTTCGCCGCGGGCGTGAAGACGTTCCTCGGCAGTTGTCAGTGGTCGATGACCACATTGGGCAAGGCGTCTGGGGTAAGCCCGTCGGCGATTAGTCAGCTTTTGTCCGGCAAGTACCTTGGCGACTCGGCAGCTGTGCGGGTCAAGGTGGAGAGCGTGATGAAGCGCGAGATGGAGAAGTCCGTAGCGGCGGCAACTTCGGGCGGGTTCATCAGGACGTCGGTGGCGGTGCGCGTCTTTGACGTGGCGCAGGATTGCCGCCTCTTCGGGGACATCGGCGTGTGCTACAGCGCCGCCGGCCTCGGCAAGACGGAGGCCGTGCGCGAGTTTGCGCGGCAAAACGCCGATGTCATACTCGTGGAGGCCGACCCCGGCTATACGGCCAAGTTCCTCTTCAGCGAAATCCGCGATATTGTGGGTGGCGGCTCTTCGCCCCGGGCAAACCTTCACGACATCTTTCAGGAGTGCTGCAAACGGCTTAAAGGCAGCGGCCGCCTGCTCATCGTGGACGAGGCGGAGCAACTGCCCTACAAGGCGCTTGAGATGCTGCGCCGGCTTCACGGCAAAACCGGGGTGGGCATATTGCTCACGGGTATGCCGAAACTCCTGGCGAATCTGCGCGGTCCCCGCGGGGAGTACGCGCAACTCTACAGCCGCGTCGGTCTCGCGGTCAAGCTCAAGCCCCTCACAGATGCCGATGTTGCGTTGGTGATTGGCCGCTTTTTGCCCAAGTGCCCCGGCAAAGTGCAAGCGGCGCTTGGCAGCGAGGCGGCGGGGAACGCCAGGCGGCTGTTTAAGATTATCGCTCGCTCGAAGCGGGTGGCGCAGATTAACCACCGAGACATTGATGAAGAGGTTGTGCGTCGCGCTGCCGGCACCATCAAACTGGAGGTGATGTCCTGATGTCCACGCGCCCTCAGATAGCGATGATTCACACGCTCAAAAGCAAGCTCGGCATGGCCGACGAGCATTACCGCGCCATGCTTTCCGGCTTCGGCGCTGAGTCATCGAAGGACTTGTCCACGGCGGACGCCAAGGCGTTCATTGAGGGGCTGATACGCATGGCGAAAGGCGGGGGCGTTGCGCATAACACCCCTGCATCCCCCGCGGTGCCAGCGCGCGCCGCCAATTCCAACGAGACAGCGACCTTCGCCCAGCAAGCGAAAATCCGCCATCTGTGGGATGCCGTTTCCCGCGTTCCCGAACAGGACAGAGCGCGGGCGCTCAATAACTTCTTGGAGAAGCGTTTTCAGATAAGCCACATAACGTGGCTGCCGCGCGAGCGCGTGGGTAAGGTTATCCACACGCTCAAAGCGATGGCGGGGCTGTAGCGATGAAACCTGTTTTGGCCGAAATAAGCGTCGCCGACATTTCGTCGGAGCATATGCAGATGGTAGCCGAGCAATGTGGTCTGTCGGATGCAATTGCGCTTATGGTTAAGATGCCGGGCTTGGAGCTCTACATCCCGGCATCCGCCAAAAAGTTTTTTGACTGGGAGTACGTCCGCGGCAATTACGACGGTTTCAACGCCGCCACGATAGCCGGCCGCATCGGCCTAAATCGCATGGATGTGGTTCAACTATCCAAGTCCCCCGCACCGATGGGCGGCCAACTAGCGAATAATCACCTGCGCTTAGTGAATGAAAGATGCGGCCCGGAGGTAGCCCAGCGTCTTGCGAAAAACTTCCCTGGTTACAAGTTTTACATCCCCATTAACGGCCTTTCAATGGCCTATAGAAAGTATATTGAACGCAGCTTTACGGGTACCAATATCCAAGAATTAGCCCTTTCCTGCCACGTAACAGAACGCTACGTGCGCAAAGTAATATCTGAAATGTACTATTCAACCGCTCAACTTTCTTTGTTCGATAAATAATTGGTGAATTTTTTAAAATTTCCAAATCATGCGAAGAAAAGTGGTAATTTCGGCGGTTTTCGGTAATTTTGAGAAATTTGAAATTTCTATATATGGCGCGGCTAATTCCTTGAAAATTGCGGACTTGCAAAAAAATTGAAAATCTTAATTTATTCCCAAACTACTTGAATGGCTATATTAACGACGTCGAAATGCCCCCCCGTTTGACGTCAGGTCATTTGGCTTCGCCGAGATAAACAAGTTCGACTTCGCTCAATGACCTTTAGGTTCACCATCCGGGGGCTGAGCGAAGTCGAAGCCCCCCCCGTTTGACGAAGCCCCGCGACGCGAAGCGGCGCATGTTTTTTATTGTTTCCTCTTTTCAGGGGGGCGCAATATGTGCCGCGATTTGCGGCACGCGCTCCCCCCTGAAAAGGGGAAACGTTGAGGAAGGGGTTCTTCTGTGGCGGGGCGTTGCGGGGTGTCCCCGCAGGGGTGGGTAGCTACATAAAATATAGCGGCGTAGCCCCTCCCCTTAAAGTATTTAACGGCGTTTCAGCTATCTTTTCAAATACCCCTTCAAATACTTCCCGGTAACCGACGCCTGATTCTTCGCCACATCTTCCGGCGTCCCTGCGGCCACTACCGTGCCGCCTTTGTCGCCGCCGTCGGGGCCCAGGTCTACTATGTAGTCGGCGCATTTTATCACGTCCAAGTTGTGTTCTATGACGATTACCGAATTGTCTTTGTCGACCAGCTCCTGTATGACGGACATGAGCATCCTTATATCCTCAAAGTGCAGTCCTGTGGTCGGTTCGTCCAAAATGTATAGGGTTTTCCCCGTGGCGCGTTTTGACAGTTCGGAGGCTAATTTCATCCGTTGCGCCTCGCCGCCGGAGAGCGTTGTGGCGGACTGGCCTAATTTGATGTAGCCGAGGCCTACTTGCGACAGCACTTGCAGTTTTTGCTTTATTGCGGAGAGGTTATCGAAGAAGAGCAGCGCTTCGTCTACCGTCATTTCTAATACGTCCGCGATGGATTTCCCCTTGTAGAGTGTTTCGAGTGTTTCCCGGTTGTAGCGTTTGCCGCCGCATGTTTCGCATTTTACGTAGACGTCGGGCAGGAAGTGCATCTCTATCCGCAGTTCGCCGTCGCCCTCGCAGGCTTCGCACCGTCCGCCTTTGGTGTTGAAGCTGAAGCGTCCGGGCAGGTAGCCGCGGATTTTGCTTTCGGGCAGCATGGCGAAGAGGTTCCGTATCGCGTCGAATACTTTTGTGTAGGTCGCCGGGTTGGAGCGCGGGGTGCGGCCGATGGGGGACTGGTCTATGTCGATTACCTTGTCTATGTTTGACAGGCCGTCTATCCCTTTATGCGGCAGTGGGGTTACCCTTGAGCCGTAGAGCTTTTTCTGCAGCGCGGGGTAGAGGGTCTGGTTGATGAGCGAGCTTTTGCCGGAGCCGGAGACTCCGGTCACGCAGATTAGCATCCCCAGGGGGAAATCCGCATCAATGCTTTTCAAGTTATGGCCTGACGCGCCCCTGATTCTCACCGATGTTCCGTTGCCGTCGCGTCTTTTTGGGGGGACGGGGATGGAGCGTTTGCCGGAGAGGTAGAGGCCTGTCAGCGATTTTGCCGACTTGGCCACCTCGGCGGGCGTGCCGCAGGCTATAAGCGCGCCGCCGTGCACTCCGGCGCCGGGGCCGATGTCTATGAGGCAGTCGGCGGCTTCCATGGTCTCCATATCGTGTTCGATGACGACTACCGTGTTGTCGAGGTCGCGCAGCGCGGTAAGGGTTGACAGCAGGCGGGCGTTGTCTCTTGGGTGAAGGCCGATGCTCGGTTCGTCCAATATATAGAGTACGCCGGTGAGCCGCGAGCCGATTTGCGTGGCAAGGCGTATGCGCTGCGACTCGCCGCCGGAGAGCGTGGCCGCCGCCCTGTCGAGCGTTATGTACGAGAGTCCGACGTCGTTCAGAAAGCCGAGCCGCTGCAGGATTTCCCGGACGACGGGTTTTGATATTTCCTTAGCGTTGCCTTTGGGGGCGTATCCCTTAAAGAAACCAAGCGCCGATTCTATGGACATGGCGGATACCTCGGCGATATTTTTTTCGTTGATGAGCACCGACAGGGGCTGTTTTTTGTAGCGTGTTCCCTTGCAGGCCGGGCAAGCCCGCTGTGTCATGAAGCCTTCTATCCAGCGGCGGATGTCTTCCGACGCGGTGTCTCTGTAGCGGCGCAGGAGGTTTGGGGCGACCCCCTCGAAGGCCCGGTTGAAGCGGGCGTGGCTCTTTCCGTCTTTGCCCTCAAACTGTACCTCCACCTTTTCGCCGTCGCTCCCGTAGAGGAGGATGTCCCTGTGTTTTTGGGAGAGCGACTTGTAGGGTTTGTCCATCGGTATTTTGTAGCGTTTGCAAACCGCGTGGAGCATCTTGTTGTTCCACCCGCCGTCGATGTAGGCGCCGTTCCACGGGATTATCGCGCCGTCGAGCAGCGTCTTTGTCCGGTCGGGGGCGACGAGGTCGGGGTCTACCTCCATCAAAAAACCCAGTCCGTGGCAATCTTCGCAGGCGCCCAGCGGGCTGTTGAAGGAGAACATGGCGGGGCTGGGTTCGTCGCAGCTTATTCCGCAGACGGGGCAGGCGAGGCGCTGCGAGAAGAGCAGCGCCTCCTTGCCGGCGACGTCTACGATTACCGTTTCCTCGGCGCTGACGGAGAGCGCCGTTTCGATTGATTCCGTGAGGCGCGGCGCCACGGCGGGGGAGTTGATTAAGCGGTCGACCACGACCTCGATTGTATGTTTTTTGTTCTGGTCGATGCTTATGTCGTCGTCGATATTGCGGATGGTTTTATCAACGCGCACCCTGACGTACCCGCTCTTTTGCAGTTTCGCGAGGAGTTCTTTGTGCGCGCCCTTTCGGTTGTTGACGACGGGGGCGAGGATTTGGAACTTTGCCCCGGCGTCGAGCGACAGGATTCTGTCGGTTATATCCTGCACGGATTGCCGGGCGATGACGCGCCCGCACTTGTGGCAGGTGGGCGTTCCCACGCGGGCGAAGAGCAGGCGCATATAGTCGTGGATTTCGGTGATTGTCCCGACTGTGGAGCGCGGGTTGTGGCCGGAGGTCTTCTGCTCTATGGATATGGCCGGCGACAGTCCGTCTATCCGGTCGACGTCCGGCTTTTCCATGAGTCCCAGGAACTGGCGGGCGTATGATGAGAGCGACTCTACGTAGCGCCGCTGGCTCTCGGAGTAGAGCGTGTCGAAGGCGAGCGACGACTTGCCGGAACCGGAGAGGCCGGTGATTACCGTCAGGCTGTTGCGCGGGATGGTAACGTCGATATTCTTGAGGTTGTGGACGCGAGCGCCCTTAATGTCTATATTGCGCATTTCGTTTCCCGCGGGCAACAGGGTATGTGGTTGACAGCATTCGTTTACTCCGTGATATCGCTGTGGTAGAGGGAGAATGCCTCGTTTACAGCGTCCATCACCTTTTCCCGGTTGAACGGTTTGAAGAGGCATGGGAATTTTATTGTTTTATTGATTTTTATAATCGTGTGCTTGGGGTTGTACCCGAAGCCGGTCATGAGGGCGAAGCGGCACTGGTAGCCCTTTTCCTTTACGGCGTCCACCAGTTCGTACCCGTCCATTTCGGGCATGGCGATGTCGGTGATGACTAAGAAATACGGGGTAGCGGCCAAAGCCTCGAAAGCGGCCGCCACCGTGGGCACGGCCGTCACCTCCCAACCCATCGTCTCCAGGTAGATCCTCAGGAACTCAAGGACATCCGCCTCGTCGTCGATAACTAAGATGCGCCTATTCTTTTCTCTTGAAGAGCTCATACGTTTTGTCTATCAGTTCCTGTTTCCCGAACGGTTTGGCTATATACGCGTCCGCGTTCATTATGTGCAGCCCCACCATGTGGTCCAGCTGTTGACTTTTGCCGGAGAGTATCGCGATGGGGACGTTACTGAACTCGTCGCACCCGCGGATTTGTTTGAACACCGCCCACCCGTCTAATTTCGGCATACAGATGTCGAGGAGTATGGCGTCCGGCTTGTACTCCTTGGCCTTGCTGACGGCCGCTTCCGGTTCAAGAACCGCCTGAACCTCAAACATATCGGTCTCAAGCACGAGCTTGACGAGGTCGGCGATGTCGCTGTCGTCCTCGATAACCAGGATTTTCTTTTTCATGGCGTTAGACCCTCACTTTTTTGAGAACTCGGCAAAAAGCCACTTCCAGTACCTGAGCGCGACTAGGAACGCCGTTGCCGACGCGGCGAACCGTAACGAATTCGCGAGCGCTCCTATAAACTCAAAACTCAGCGGCCGCGGTATGGTTTCAAGCCCCGAAGCGGCCAAAATCAGCGCCGCCGTGACAAAGAGTATCAGGTAGTACGGCCGTATGTGCATGGCCTCGCCCAAACGTTTGCTGAGGTAGGCGAGGACCAGCATCATGACCACCGCGGTCGCGTCAAAGAAAAACAGCGGCTGCTCGTATATCATACTGTAACTATCTCCTTGTATTCATGGACAAAAACAACCCGACCATACTGAACGTCGAACACATACTGCACCCTAACAGCGCCGTCGTCCTTACTATGCCGGTGTAAACGTCTCCCTCCGCTATCAGGAAGGTTCCCACAAATATCGCGCCCAATAACAAAGATAATAAAAATCCCAGGTAAGGGGCGTTTCTATTGATTTTTTTCTTGTAAAACGCCGATATAAGAAACGCGACCACGTTTAGCCCCATACAGCAGGCGACGTAGCCCACGATAAGCAACTCATCAAGCGTTGACGGAAACTCCATTCGCGCCTCACTTCCTCCCGAAAGCGTCCATAAAAGCGTCCTGGGGCTTAGAATGGGTGATTCCGCTCATGATGCCCTCCTTGCCGCTGAACTTTGACGAGACCTCTATGCCTTTATCGGTCACGCTGAAGCAGCGTATCTCCTTCAGATGGTCGCTGCCGCGCATCTTCAGGAAACAAAGCGCCTTTTCTATGGCGCTGTCTATCTCCACGTACCTCAGGAGCGCGTATGTGTCCACGATGAACGGTATCTTGCTGGTGATTTGCGACAGGTTCCCCAGGAGGCTGTCGTTTTCGCGAAGCAGGATGCTTGTGGCCCCCTCGCGTTTGAGCGCGTTTATGAAGCGCCGTTCGAGGTCGCGCCGTTCGCCCGGGTCTTGCGCCAGCGGTTCGAAATGGGTCATGGAGTCCACGACGACCCGCTTGGCGCCGAGTTCCTCCAAAAGCGCGACGAAGCGCCCGTCGGGCTTGTCGAACTCGCTCAGCGCCGTTTCGGGGTCGGAGAAGATGACTTTTAGCTTACCCTCATCTTCGAGTTTCTTCAGGTCCCATCCGAAGCGCATGGCGTCGTGGTAATACTGTTGCGGGAACTCTTCGAAAGTGAGGATGAGTCCGGGTTCGCCGTACATGGTGATGCCGTTGTATATGAACTGCATTCCGAGCGTGGTTTTGCCGGTGCCGGGGGCGCCCTCGATGAGGTTGGCCGAGCTTTCGAGCAGGCCGCCGCATATCATGGCGTCTAAAGATTTTATGCCGAAAGGCACACGGGTTTCCGGTTCGCTCATTGTTTTGCGCCTTTCGTCAGGTTTTTTCGGTCAAAGTTTATTATGAAAACAAGTGTACGATAACCGCTTTTTGTACGTGTAATCTATTTTCGGCCTCCGTATAAGCTACGCAGGCTTTTGAGTCCAGCACCTCGCTTGTGATTTCCTCGCCCCGGTGCGCCGGCAGGCAGTGGGATACTATGGCGCCGCCTGGGGCTTTGGCCATCAGTTCCGCGTTGACCTGGTAGGCGCCGAAGTCTTTTTTGCGCTTTTCGGTTTCGGCCTCCTGGCCCATGCTTGCCCACACGTCGGTGTAGACCGCGTCGGCGGTCTTGACGGCTTCGTCCGGGTTTGCCGTCAGGGATATATCGCCGCCGGATGCCGCGCATATCTCTTTGCACCTGTTCACCAAATCCGCCCGCGGCTCGTAACCCTTGGGGCCGGCGTGGGTGAAGCGGTGGCCGAGTTTGGCGCACAGTACCATTATTGAGCCGCATACGTTGTTGCCGTCGCCGACGAACGCTATGTTCAGCCTTTCGCCGGGGCGCGCCTCCCGCAGCGTTTGCCCGAAGGCAAGGGCCTGGCACGGGTGGGCGAGGTCGGTCAGGGCGTTTATTACCGGGATGGAGCACGAGGAGGCCAGCCGCGTCAGCGTGTCGTGGGCGAAAGTCCGCGCCACTATCAGGTGGACGATACGTTCCAGGTTGCGAGCCACGTCCTCCACGCTCTCACGCTTGCCCATCCCGACGGACTCTTGAGGAAGGTTGACAGCGTGGCCGCCCAGCTCATGTATGGCGGTTTCAAAGGATACTCGGGTGCGCAGCGACGGCTTCTCGAATATAAGCACGCCGGTCTTGCCTTCGAGAACCTTCAACTCGCGGACGCCCCTGCCGTCCTTGAGCTTGGCGGCAAGGTCGAGTATCCCGCCGATATCCTCGGCCGAGTACTCAAACAGTGTTAGCAGGTCTTTTTTTTTCATAATTAACAAAATCTATTAAATATGTATAGCGCTCGCCCGTACTCTTACCTAACATACGGGGCCGGGCGGCGGACTGCCCTCCCGCGATGAGGACGGGTAAACAGCCGATTCCCGCCCCCCTCCGTTATATTAAAATAATAGAATGGAGGGCTCGACGCAAAAAAACGCCATAAAAAAATATTAATTTTTTTTATGCGCTGACAAAAAATGTAATGTATATTGTTTAATGACAGCGTAAACATATTACAATCCCTATCGTGGGGGGGGGAGGTCAGTTATGGAGATTACAGAGGTAAGAATCTCGTTGCGCAACGAGGAGAAGCTCAAAGCGTTTGCAAGCATCACGCTCGACAATTGCCTTGTCGTGAGGGGCTTGCGGGTTATCAACGGTTCCAACGGGTACTTCGTTTCCATGCCGAGTAAGCGCAGGCGTAACGGTATGTACCAGGACATCTTTCATCCCATCAACAACGAGACGCGCAAACTTATTGAGGACAAAGTGCTGGATGCCTTCGAGATAGAGTTGAGCCGTTCGGAGAACCTGGAGGGGTACGAGGCGGACGGGCAGGAAGATACCTATTTGGAAGAGTGATGTTGATTCCGGTTTTGACGTCGCAGGGGCGTTTTTTACCCGCCCCTGCGGTTTGCCGTATAAATGTTTAAAAAATTAACGTTGCCCCCTTGACACCGTCAACACCCGCATATTATTTTATAGTTCCAGTGCTTATTTCCAAGTACGATAAAACCAACAATCGGGGGTAAAAAATGGCCCAAAAAAAGTTTATAGCCGGTAACTGGAAGATGAACACGACTTTGGAAGAGGCCGTAGCCTTAGCCAAGGGGGTGGCCGATGTCGCGGGCAGGCAATCCGACGTTGATGTCGCCGTATGCCCCCCCTACGTCAGTTTGTCCGCCGTCGCGGAGGCCATAAAGGGGTCAAACGTAAAGCTCGGCGCCCAGGACGTCCACTGGGAGCCCAAGGGCGCGTTTACCGGCAAGGTGAGCTGCGCCATGCTCAAGTCGGTCGGGGTGACCTACGTCATTATCGGCCACTCCGAGCAGCGCCAGTACTTCGGCGAGACCGACGAAACGGTCAACAGGAAGACGAAAGCGGCCTTAGCCGCCGGGCTTCTCCCTATCGTATGCGTGGGCGAGACGCTCGACGAGCGTAAGGGCGGCAAGATGGACGCGGTCATAGACCGGCAGACGCGCGGCGCCTTTGCCGGGATTGGCGCCGACGACGCGGCCAAGTGCACCGTCGCCTACGAGCCGGTGTGGGCCATAGGCACCGGCGAGACGGCCACGCCGCGGCAGGCGAACGAGGCGCACATATTTATAAGGAGTATACTGACGCAGCTCTACGGCAAAGAGACCGCCGGCGGAATCCGTATCCAGTACGGCGGGAGCATGAAGCCGGACAACGCGAAGGAGCTGCTGGCCCAGAGCGACGTGGACGGCGGGCTTATAGGCGGCGCGGCGCTCAAGGCGGCCGACTTTGCCGGGATTGTTCAGCCCAAGCAGTGAGAGACGGCTGTTTGGGTACGGTCATTTCGGCTTCGCTCAATGACCGCGTTGTCGGGATGGATTAACTTTGGTGATTATAATCATCCATGCATAAATAAAAATAAAGAACAGGCGGGCGATACCATGTTTTTCGCGATTTTGCTGGTTTTGTTTCTGTTGGTGTGCGTGTTTATATGTTTGCTCATCCTCATACAGTCCGACAAGGGCGGCGGGATATCCGGCGCTATCGGCGGTTTGAGCGGGGCCAACAGCTTTTTGGGTACGCAGGATACCGCCAACGTGCTCACGAAGGGCACGTACATATTCGGCGCGGTGTTTTTGGTGCTTTGCGTACTGATGACGCTCTTTGAGCCGGGCGGCGGGGTTGCCGCGAAGAGCCGTTTGCAGAAGAGGGCGGAGAAGGTACAGACGGTTACGCCGGTGCCGGCGTCGGCGTTGGGGGTTGGCGGGTTCATCGGCGACGACGACGGGGCCGTGGAGCCGAGTGTTGACGGCGGCGCGGCGGCGGGTGAGGAAGCGCCGGCGGAGTAGGGCTTTGGCCATAGCAAATAAACATTTCGCGGTCGTGGTGGAATTGGTAGACACGCTACTTTGAGGGGGTAGTGGGCGTACGCCTGTGTCGGTTCGAGTCCGACCGACCGCATAAAAAGGGGGACGTTTTTCCGTCCCCCTTTTTTTATTGATGCCGATAATGAGCGAACTGTACCGATACGATATGGAAGAGGCGGCCCGTTGGGGTCGTCGGGCAAAAATAGCCGGCATAGACGAGGCCGGCCGCGGTCCCCTTGCCGGCCCGGTTGTGGCCGCCGCCGTCATACTGGACTTGAACTGCCCGATAGACGGGGTGAACGACTCGAAGAAACTGACGGCCGCCAAGCGGGACAGGCTGTTTGAGTTGATAACCGGCACCGCCAAAGCGTACGGCGTCGGCGTCGCCGACCAAAGGGAGATTGACGGGGTCAACATCCTGCAGGCGACCTTTTTAGCGATGAGGCGGGCGCTTGAGGGCGTGGGCGGGCAGTACGATTTGCTGCTGGTCGACGGCAATCGGCACATAGCCGGCATTTCCCGCGAGCGCCAAAGGACGATAGTGGGCGGCGACGCTTTGAGCGCGTCAATCGCCGCCGCCTCCATAATCGCGAAGGTCACGCGGGACAGAATGATGGACGGGTATCACGAACGCTACCCGCGGTATGATTTCGCGAAACACAAAGGCTACGGGACGAAGCGCCATATAGAGATGATTAAAATGCATGGGCTTTGCGAGATACACAGAAAGAGCTTTTGCGAAAGAATCGTTAATTCGCAGACGTCGCTGTTTTTAGCGTGATTATCGGTATAAATCAATACCTATTTAATAGGAATGATTGCCTAAGATTTTTACTATTTCATGGAAAGGAAAAAGCAGATGGCAGAGATTAAACCGTTCCGCGGCTACCGCTTCGCTCTCGGCAAACCCGACGATTTGGGTTTGTACTGCGCTCCGCCCTACGATATGCTCGACGACGCGATGGTGGACGCGCTGTACGGCAGGCACCCAAACAACGTCGTCAGAATCACGCAGAACAGGCGTGTGGCGTCGGACGCCGCCAACAGGGACAGGCACGTCAGGGCGGCGGAGTTTCTGAACAAATGGCTCGCCGACTCCGTCATTACCCGTGACGACGCCGACTCCATCTACATCTACAGGCAGCAATTCAGCGTGCCCGGAGAGGATGGGAAACCGGTCGCCCGCGAGCGCGTGGGTTTTTGCTCCCTTCTCAAATTAGTGGGATTGGACGAGGGGATAGTCCTGCCCCACGAGTACACGCTCTCCGGCCCCAAGCAGGATAGATACGAGCTTATGGAGACGACGCTGGCGAATACCGGGCAGATATTCGGGCTTGCCTCGGACGACGACGGAAAGCTCTGCGGGTTGATTCGCTCTATAATGTCTTCGTCGCCGCTCGTGGGCGCTTTTAAGGATGAGGACGATGCCGCGCATTCGCTCTACAGGTGCTCCGACGCCGCTCTTATCGGTCAGGCGGCGGAGTTGATGAAGACCCGTACTGTCCTGATAGCGGACGGCCACCACCGCTACGAGACGGCTCTGCGGTTCTATCGGGACATGGGTGACGAGGCCTTTTCGCGCGTTATGATGACAATCGTGTCTATGGCCGATCCCGGGCTCATTATCCGCCCGTTCCACCGTTTGGTCAGGAGGACGGAGCGGGGCAGGAGCGTCGGCAGTATGCCGGACGAGCTGGCCAAGTATTTCGACGTGGCGTGTTTGGGCAAGGCCTCCGCGGACGGTGTGTACGGGGCTTTGTCGGCGCGGGGCGGTTCGGAGATGGTCTATTGGGATTGCGCGTCGGGGGATATTTACGATTTGCGGCTAAACGGCGGCGGAGAGGCGTTTTTGGCCGGCGTGATGCCGGAGCGGTCCGACGGGTGGAAGCGCCTCGGCGTTTCCAAGATAAACTGCATAATCATAAACGGCATCCTGTCGCTGCCGCTTGACGGTCAGGTTTTGCATGACATCGTGCACTACGCGAACGACGCGGCTGCGGGCGCCGGGAAGCTGTTGGGGGCGGAGAAAGGCTACTACTACGGCGGTATTTTCATCAAGCCGGTTTCAATAGGCGTGGTTAGCGATACGGTAAGGGGCGGGGAGCGGATGCCGCAGAAGTCGACCAACTTTTATCCCAAGCTATACTCCGGGCTTGTGTTGAACAAGATGCGATGAAGATATTAAAGTACGTTATCGGCCTGTTGTTGGCGGCCGTCGGTCTGTACATCTTCTTTCGCGGTTCGGGCGGCGGCGAGTCTGTCTGTCGGGCGCTTGCGGAGGAGATTTCCCGTTCCGGCCCGATAGGCGCCGTTGTCTGCGCCGGCCTTGCGTTGCTTTCAATATGGCTGCGGGCGCTGCGTTTGCGTGTAATCCTGCCGGACACGTTGCCGTTGCCCCCGTTGGGGATTGCGGCGACCGCGCTTGATGCCGCCGCAATCCGTCCCACGCCCCACAAGGGCGGGCTCTTTTCCGTCACGATGGTGATGGCGATGCTGAACAACGTCCTGCCCGTCCGCGCCGGGGAGGCGGCGAGGGTCGCGCTCCTCTGGAAGCGTAACGGCTTTCCCGTCATGGTCTGCGTCGGGTCGCTCCTTGTGGAGCACGCGCTCGACATTGCCGCCTACCTGTCGTTCCTTTTCATTCCGCCCATACTGTCGCCGGAAATTTTAGTTAAACTGCGCGGCCTCCATCCCGCGATGATAGTTGTGATATGGCTCTCCGCCGCCGCTTTCGCCTCTCTGCTCGGATTGTTTTCCCTGTACGCGCTGCTGCCGAGGATATTCAGAGGCGCGGCCGCGCGTATCGGGAGGCGCCTGCCGTCTAAAATAAAGTCGGCGGCGGCGAGGTTCGGCGCGGAGATGGAGTCCAACGTAGACTGGGTGGCGGCGCCCGGCAAGGCCGCCCGCGTGGCGGCGCTGACCTGCGCGATAACGCTGTGCTATTCCTTAATGCTCTTCATCCTGGTATGCGACATTACGTTTTCCGGTTTTATGAACAGCTTATTCTCCCAGGCCTTCGCCGCTTTCGGCGCCGCTATCCCGCTGGCCCCCGGAAGCGTGGGGACGCTGCACGCCGTGCTGCTGCAGGGTATGACGATAACCGGCTGCCCCGCCCAAAAAGCGAGGGCGGTCATAATAGTGTACCACGCGGTGCAGTACGTCGTGATTACGGGGGCGGGGCTGCTTTGCGTGTTGGGAATGAAGTCGAAAATTTGCCGTTGGGGGCGCAGCTAAAATCAAGTGACTCCAATCCCCGCCATTATTTATATTATAAGCGACAACAATACGGACATTGACATGAAAATAACGTTTTTGGGCACAGGGACGTCGCATGGCGTACCGCCGATTGACTGTATGATGACGGGTTACGCGAAGTGTCCAAAGGGCGTGTGCCTTAAAGCGCTGACCGACCCGCGCCATAGCCGGACGCGGACGTCGGTGTTGCTGGAAAAGGGGGGAAAGGCGCTGATTGCGGACGTCTCCGCGGACTTCCGCCGGCAGGCGTTGAGTAACGGCATACGCCGGCTCGACGCGGTGGCGCTCTCCCACGGCCACATCGACCACTTCGGCGGGTTGCCGGACATCCGCTCCTACACCGACGCGGCGGAGGAGCCCATGGAGGTTTACGGTTCTTCCGAGACGCTCAATACGGTGCGGCAGGCCTTCCCGTATATGTTCGAGGCGCGAATCGGGCGGGGCAAGGGGGTGCCGCGGTTAAAGATGATTGAACTTACGGAACCGCGCCGCATAGCCGGTTTCGACGTAACGCCCGTGCTGGTGGAGCACGGAACGCTTAAAGAGTGTTTAGGCCTGCGGATAGACGACATAGGATATGTGCCGGACGTCAAGCGTATGAGTCCCCAAAGCGAAGCGCTGCTCAGGGGGCTTGATGTGTTAATACTGAACTGTCTGCGTGACGAACGCGAGCACCCGACGCATCTGCTGTTGCCTGAAAGTATGGAATTGGCCGGGCGTCTGTCCCCAAAGCGTTGCTACTTTATACACATGACGCACGACATAGATTATGAGGCAGACGGAAAAAAGTTGGAGGGGTGGATGGAATTTGCGTATGACGGGCTGATTGTTGACGTTTGATTTTTATATTTTATCTTTAAAGGAAAAACCGATAACCGATGGAACAGTACAAAAAAGACTTTATCGAGTTCATGGTGCGCTCCAATGCCCTGACTTTCGGCGACTTCGTCACCAAAAGCGGCCGCCGCACGCCGTTTTTCATCAACACCGGCAGCTACAGTACCGGTTCTCGGCTTGCGCTGCTTGGCCGTTACTACGCCGAGGCGCTGCGCCAAAACTTAGGCGACGGTTTTGATGTCCTCTTCGGCCCTGCCTACAAGGGGATACCGCTCGCCGCCGCCGCGTCAATGGCGTTGAGCGCCCATTACTCGCGCGACGTGTCGTTCTGCTTCAACCGCAAGGAGGCAAAGGACCACGGGGAGGGCGGGGTGATGGTGGGGCATAACCTTCGCGCCGGGGACAGGGTGGTGATTATTGAGGATGTCGTTACGGCCGGGACTTCGGTACGTGAGTCGGTGCCGCTCATAAAGGGCGGTTCCGAGGCGTCGGTCGTGGGTCTTATCGTTTCCGTCGACAGGATGGAACGCGGGCGGCAGGGGGGCGCGGGCGCGCTTGACGAGCTTAGCGAGGAGTTTGGGTTTGAGGCTTTTGCCATCGTGAACCTTAACGAAATTGTGGGATATTTGCATAACAGGGCGATAGACGGGGCTGTCGCGCTTGACGACGCGGTAGCGGAGCGTATAGCGGAGTACAGGAGAGCGTACGGATGTCGGTGATACTTTCAAAGTTGCTTGTGACGTTTATCAATCCTGTCGGTCTGACGCTTTTGTTTTTGGCGTGCGGGATGCTGTTTACGTTTGTTTGGCGCAAGGCGAGGTTGTCGGCGGTGTTTTTCGTCGGAGGTTTTGCGCTGTTGCTTGCGTTCAGTTTGCCCGTCACCGCGCATTTTCTTATGCGCGGGCTTGAGGGGCGCTACGAGCCGCGGGCAGAGTACGAACCGGCGTCGGCGGTGGTGCTTTTGGGGGGGTTCACGAGGGGCAGGGTTCCGCCGCGCCTGTACGTCGAGACGAATATTGACGCTAACCGCGCTTTCGGCGCTATGCGTGTGTGGAAGCGGGGGTCGGCGTCCAAGATTGTGTTGACCGGCGGGCTTTTGGAGTGGACGACCAGCGGTGAGGTAACCGAGGCCGGTTGTATGTTTGATTTGTTAAACGAGCATTTCGGCGTGGATTCCGCGGATGTGCTCTTTGAGAGTATGGCGCGGAATACGAGGGATAATGCCCGATACACGCGTGAGGCGCTCACGGCGGCGGGGCTTGGGCTTGATATAATACTTGTGACGAGCGCCTATCATATGCCGCGTTCGGTGGCGGTTTTTGAAAAAGCCGGTTTCACGGTGACGCCTGCCCCGGTCGGTTACTTTTCGGACAACAATTTCAGTGTCAAGCCGCTTATGTGGTTACCCGGTACCGCGCCGATTTTTGAGTCGTCGATTGCGTTGCGCGAGTACCTGGGGATGACGGTTTACAGGGCGCTGGGGTGGATATGAGTGTGCGCAACGACTTCCACGTGCATTCCAACGAGTCCGACGGTCAGCTTAGCCCGGAGATGCTGATAGACGCCGCCATTGGGAACGGCGTGTCCGTGATTGCCGTCTGCGACCACGACACCACCGCCGGTGTGCGGCGCTTCGTGCAGTACGGGCGCAGCCGCGACATAAAGGCCATGTCGGGGATTGAGCTCTCGGCCAAATGGCAGGGCGGGAATTGCCACCTGTTGGGTATCGCGGTGAACGACGGCCACGAACCGTTGGAGGCCGTTTTGAGAAAGACGCGTGAGAGCCGCGACAGGCGCAACTCCATTATATTGGAAAAGCTCGCGTCGCTGGGGATAGGCGTAAGCCCCGAACAATTGCGAAGCGAAGCCGGCGGCGAGGTCGTGGCCCGCCCGCACATAGCAAACGCGTTGCTCAAGGGCGGCCACGTAAACTCCGTTCAGGAGGCTTTCGCCAAGTACCTGTCGCACGACGGGTTGGCCTACGTGGACAGATTCAGGCTGGAGCCGGCGGACGCGGTGAAGCTCCTGCGCGACGCCGGGGCGTTCGTGGCGCTGGCCCATCCGCGGCAGATGTTCCTTGGGAATTCGGAGCTCTTCGACGCGCTGATAACGCTGAAAAAAGCCGGTTTGCAGGGGGTGGAGGTCTACTCGCCGGATACCACGGACGAGCAGATACACGCCTACGGCGAGATGGCGTCGGCGCTTGGGCTGTCGCCGACCGGAGGTTCGGACTTTCACGCGCCGGCTCACGGGGGGCGGGAAATCGGGTTCTATCGGGATGGAGTGCCGATACCGGAGGTCAGGATTCCGGGGTTGGTTTAGAAGCCCTGAGGCGGCCTAATTTTTTAGAGGACATTGTGTGGCTGCTTGGGTTTTGTAAGGAATCCACCTAATACACAATTCCGGAGACTGTATGAAATTCTTAGACCGCCTCACCCCTGTTTCCTTTTCCAAAGCTCCAAATGTATCTTGGCCATGTCCATTATGTCCTCAAGAAGACCGTCGGTTACCTCTTTTGTGCCGAAAAGGGCGATTTTTAAGTCTTCACTAGTGATTTTTTGACCGCATTTCTTTAATTTTCCTGCAACGGGCGGTTCCATAGGCACATCGTACCCCGCGAGCCAGGCGGGGCCTACGCGCAACACTTTGGCAATGGCGTAGACGGCGGACTGCTTAGCTTCATAGCTCCCCATGACATACTGCCCGATACGCTGCTCGCTTATCCCCGTTTGGCGCGACAGTTCCGCCTTTTTCATGCCCCGCATATCCATAGCCCGCTGCAGACGGACGGCGAAAGCCTCGACCCTGCCCTTAAATTCATCCAATTTTAACCGAGCCCTCCTATCCTGTTCTAAATAATATAGATACTATTACGAAAAAAATAAAGAAAAAATTTATTAAAAATATTGACTTTTATTAAACCCGTATTTTATATTTAAAAACAACTAAAGAACACCTTTACCTTTGCTTGTGGAAGGTAAATTGATATGCGGCCAAAATTTGACTATGCCGAGTTACGCGCACGAATCCGTGAAAAGTTCGGGACGCCGGAGGATTTTGCGGCGGCTGTAGGCTTTTTACCCGCCGAAATCAGGGCGAAACTGAGTAATTCCGCTGAATTTAAATTGTCCGAGATAGATAGGGTGTGTGAATGTTTGGGGATAGGGAATGATGAGGTTGATAGCGTTTTTTTTGAGGCTAAGTAAAGAAAAACTTTATATTTGATTAAAAAATAGAATTTTTCCGAACTAAACGGAATGAGGGGTGCGGCGGTGGTTTATGGATAAAAATATTAATTTTATAGCGAATACCGGCATTCATTACCACGTTGTGCCGCTGGAAATTGATATGAACGACAACTTCAAGATGTATTTCCACGAATGGCATGATAGCGGGGACGGTTTGCTGAAATTGGAACTTGCCCATTATTTTTCGGAAGAAGGGGTATGGGTAAAGAAGCGTGATTTGTCTGACCTCCGTTATGTTGAGGACGGGAAAGTAATTGATACGTGGGAGAATATCCTCAAGGAGTTTGCGGAAGAAGGCAGGGAACCGCTGATGCGTGAGGCGGAAACCCAGATAGAGGACGACCCCAAGGAACCATGTTATTTTCCGGTGTCGCTTGCCAAAATAAATTGGGAAAAAATTGAAAACGTGTGGCTTCCGGCGCCGTTCTTTTCGCTCAACGCCAAAGGCAAGTCGGAATTCGGCCCCATAAACTGGTGCCGCTGCAAGTTGATTCCGTTTGGGGAAGCGGCCGGAGAGGCAAAAAAGTACCATTTGCTCTTTGCCTTTGACACGAGGAGTTTGTATGGCGGCGACGATGACTATAACGAGGATGACGACTTGAATGAGGTCCCGGTATTCGCGGTATGCGAAGGAAAGCCGAAAGAAAAAAATTTTGCTATGTGCAACAATGAGTACAAACTGGTTGACTATTGCTCGGATAGCGCCGACTGCGGGTGGGTGGACGGGTATATGCTGAAACGGTTTCACAACCTTGACGACGTTAAAAATTACCGCGGGCCGAAGCCCAAACTAAACTATTTGGCTCAGTATATCTTTTTAATGAGGTATATTGAGCATAAACTCGGCGTTGCGCCGAAAGTTACCCTGTTTCCCAACAAAAACGTGGAATACGGCTATGTTGACTTGGTGGTTGACATAGGCAATTCGCGCACTTGCGCGGTGTTGTTCGACGGGGGCAGGTTTGACCGGTCAAGCCCGCTGTTGTTGCAGGATTTCACCGAGCCGGCCGTATCCGTAAAAGGCAAAAGCGGGCTCAACAAATACCACGAGTCTTTCGATATGCGGCTGGTGTTTAGGAAGGCCGATTTCGGGGGCAATTTCGGGTTTGTGAGGAGTCGGCAGTTTGTTTATCCGAGCATGGTCAGGTTGGGAAAAGAGGCGAATTCCCTGATGTACAGGGCGACCAATATGAGTATGGGGAGTTCGGAAAAAAAATGCACTTTTTCCAGCCCGAAGCGTTTTTTGTGGGACACAAAAGAGCAGAAACAGGAGTGGGAGTTCGTGCGGTTGGATGAGGATGCGGGTATGTCGGAGTCTATTAGTATTAAAGGGGTATCGGAGCAGTTAAATTCCGACGGGTCGCTGAATATCGATGGGGTTAGCGGTGCTAAGACGCGGTATTCGCGCAGGACGCTCATGACTTTCGCGTTTCTTGAAATACTCGCGCAGGCGAAGATGCAGATTAACAGTTTTGACCAGCGTAATCATTGGAAAGACGATAAAAAACCGATGTCCATGCCGAGAAAGGTAAACAGGATTATAATTACTTGCCCGACGGCGATGTCAAATGTGGAGCAGGTCTCCCTGCGCAAGTGCGCCGAGGACGCCGCCATTATACTCGACCGTTTCTTTAAGGATACTTACGGCGGCGATGTTAACGAACGGGAGGAACGCGACGCGGTTCAAGTGATTCCGTCCGCTAAGAAACTGTTCTCGAAAGATGAGCGGACCGAATGGATTTACGACGAAGCCACCGCGGCGCAGTTCGTGTATCTCTATGCCGAAATCCGCGAGGGCTATATGTCAAACGCGAAGGACTATTTCGACACGTACGGCAAAGCGCCGTTGGGCGGCGGCGAAAAATCGCTCACGGTCGGCTCCGTTGACATTGGCGCCGGGACTACCGACGTGATGATAGCGGCCTACAAATGCGACGGTGCCGCGGGCGCCCCCGTCTTGACGCCGGCCCCGCTGTTTTGGGAGAGTTTTTATGAAGCCGGCGACGACCTGCTCAAGGCGCTCATCCAACGGCTTGTCATTGAGGAGGTTGTTATCGACGGGGTAAGGCATTCGTCGCCTATTGTGAGGAAACTGCAGGAACTTGGCAAAAACTCTAAAAAACTTATGGAGGAATTTTTAGGCAATGATACCGGGGTCTCGTCCCACAACAGGCAGATGCGCAGTTATTTCAACCTGCAGGTTTCCGTGCCCATCGTCTTGCGGTTTCTTGAGATGTTGAGGCTTGAAGAGGCGGATAAAGCCTTATCTTTCGACGGCCTTTTTGTCGATAATAAGCCGACAGAAGCGGTGCTTGAACATTTCAAGGAACATTTCGGGTTTGAGTTTGAGGAATTGGAGTGGAAATACGACGGAGAAGTCGTTTCGAAGATAGTCGAGCAGGTTTTTGAGCCGCTAATCGGCAAGATAGCTGTGCTGTTTTCGAAATACGCCTGCGACATCGTATTGATGTCCGGTCGCCCCACATCGCTTAAACCGCTTAGCAAGTTATTCTTGAACTATTACGCGGTGGAGCCCAACCGCCTCAAAACAATGCACGATTACCGCGTCGGCCACTGGTACCCTCAAGACGAGCGCTACCCGTTTATAGACGAGGATGGGTATTTCGTAAATCCGAAATCGGTTATTACCACCGGGGCGATGATAGGCCAATTGGCCGAAAACGGCAAACTCGACGGTTTTTCCTTAGACTTGTCGGAACTGAAAAAATATTTGACCCCGAAAACCAATTACTTCGGCCTGCTTGACAGGCATTTGGATTATACCGGTACCATAATCAGCCTCGACAAGAATTTAGCCACGATAGAAATACCGACGCTGGCCAAACCGGTGAGGATAGGGGTGCGCCAGTTGGACATAGACGCCTATCCGTCGCGGCCGTTCTATACCTTCGATTTCGACGAAAGCAAGATAGAAGCCGTCGTTAAAGAAGATAATGAGGACGCCGGGGCCGTTAGAGACGCCATTGAAAGGAAAAAAGACGCGCTTCTTCGGAACAGGCCGTTGAAAGTTACGATAGTACGAGATAAAAACGAAAACATTGAGGAACTGACAATAGACAGCATTGTTGACGGGGCAGGAAATGAAAAGAGTAAAAATTTCTTCAACTTGCAGGTACAAAGCATGAGCGAAATAGACAACTATTGGCTTGATTCGGGGATTTTTTCGCTAAACCTTAACCGCGGCGACGACTAAGGGAGTATAATAACATGAAAAAAATAGATGTTGGGATGATAGAAAAAGAGTTCGGGATGATAGAAAAGGCCAACGCGCTGTTTGAGGGTTCATTGGAGGGCGAGGCGCTGAAGAAGTCGTGGAGGGTTATGGCCGATTGCCGCCGCAAACTGAAAAAAGAGAAATTTGCGCTGGACGATAATCCGGCCGCGGCGTTGTACGGCGAAAGCCAGGTCGGCAAGTCGTACCTTATCAACGGTTTGCTGTCGGTAGACGGGGCTCCGTTCCTCGTTAAAGACGGAAACGGAAAGTCATACGATTTTATCAAAGAGATTAATCCCCCGGGCGGAGGCAGTGAGTCCACAAGCATAGTTTCGCGCTTTTCCGTAAACTACGAGCCGGTCAACAAAGATTTTCCGATAAAGGCGGTATTGTTATCGCCGGCCGATATTGTGCTGGTTCTGTGCGATAGTTTTTATAACGACGTAAAGAAAGACCACAGTATGATTATGCCGACCGATAGCATAGTTTCCGAGGTTTGTTCTTTGAAGGAACGTTTGAAAGGCCGGCCGTCGCAGCAAGCCGTTTTGGGTGAAGATGACCTGTTGGATATGCAGGATTACTTTAACGAAAATTTTTCTCAAATGGCGGGCCACGTTCTCGATGCGCGTTTTTTTGACGAGGTATCGCGGCTTATTTCCAGGGTTAAGCCCGATGAATGGAAAGATGTATTTTCCCTTTTGTGGAATAATAACGAAACATTCACAAATCTTTTTGCGAAGATGGTTTCCGAGTACGAAAAGTTGAATTTTTCCGGTACGGTTTATTTGCCGATAGACTCGGTCTTATGCGCAAACGGCACCGTACTTGACGTAAACCGGCTTAATGAAATTTTTTCCACTGGTGTTAAGTCGGAGACAAAGGTTTTGCTGCATGGCAAGTCCGACGGCATTGATTTTCCGAAGTCATATATATGCGCGTTGGCCGCCGAGTTGCAATTCGGGCTGCAGAAAGAACTGGAAAACAGCAAAGCGTTTTTGAAAAATATCGACCTGCTTGACTTTCCCGGCGCGAGGGCGCGCCTGACTTTGCCGCAGAACGAAATCAAAGACGAAAACGTTCCTGAATTGCTGAAGAGGGGCAAGGTCGCGTATTTGTTCAACAAATTTTCAAATACTAAAAAATCAGTATTTTGATGCTTTGCGCCAAGGATACGCAGCCTGGGCCGCTCTCAATGCCGGAATTGCTGGATAATTGGGTAAACAGGTATGTCGGCAAAACTCCGGAAGAAAGAGAAAATTTTATAAAAATGTCTCGCGTGCCGCCTTTGTTCGTTGTCGGAACGTTCTTCAACAATGATTTGGTGTACAATCATCTGCAAGACAGGATAGATAACAAATCGTCCCTGACTTTTCGTTGGGAAAAAAGGTTTGAGACGATTTTGGCGCGGCAACTGTTGAATACGGAGACTTATGAGTGGTTTAACAATTGGACTGAGTCCGCCGCGGATTTCAAAAATATTTTTCTTTTGCGTGATTTTAATTATTCGCTAAGCCTGTTTAATCGTGAAAAAGGAAAAGAGGTCGGGGTAATCGATAGGTCGGAATACCCCGGCCTTCACGGTTTGCTGCGCGAATCGTTCGTCAACTATCCTTTTGTGCGGCGCCATTTTGAGAACCCGGAGGAGTCGTGGGACAGTGCGGCGGAAATCAACTGTGACGGCACCGGATTAGTTATCAAAAAACTCACAATTGCCGCCGAAAACATATCCGAAGCGCGGATGGAACAGACCCGTAAGGAACTAAACGGTATATCGCAAACCGTCCTTGCCGAACTGAAAAAGTATTTTCACAGCGACGATAAGGACGTAACGCTGCAAAAGGCGAAAAGCACAGCGGGGAAGATACAACTCAAGATGGCGGGCGCTTTCGGCGGCGACGGCATTAAACTCTTCGGGCTGATGATGAAGGAACTGATGCTCGATGAAAGCGCCGTATATAGCCATTATCAAAAAATACTTGATGATATTGAGCATCGCAATCAGCGCAACACGGACAAATACAGCATTTTAAGAATGAATGTGCCGCCGGAGGAGAACGAGGATGTTGACGCGTATTTCGAGCGGGCTCGCGGGTATTACGACCAGTCGCCGGAAGAGTTCCGTGCCTATCTTGAAGAGGAGCAGATTGATTTGGCGGCTCTATTGAGCGGCACTTACATAATTAAGGACGATGCCAGGTTGCTGGCGGAGAAGTTGCTTGAGTATTGGTTTGACCATGTGCGAAAAATCAAGCATCCGGTCATTTGGCGCATATTGTCCGACGGCAATCGGCAAAACCCCCAAGACCCGCCGGCTTTGCTGTTGGAAATCGCGAATATGTACAGCCAACTGTTCGAAAAATTAGACGTTGCCGAGCGGATTGCCGAAAAGATTCTGCGTTATACCAACAGGCCCAGCAGAGCCGGTACGCCGTATAAGATAATAGCCGATATCAGCGCGGAGTATATAAATAAGTTCGTCAATACCGTAGGCTTTGAACTTCTTGACGCTTCGGCGCTTAACACGCTGCGGCAGGCTAACGAAAATGTGGACAATGGCGGCACGCTTGGATTGATGTTTGACAGGGATGTTGACCCGTCGAAGCAGACGGTTGAGGATATGTTTACAAAAATTCATAACTTGGCGAAAATCGTCAATAAGAATCCCAAAGAACTGGAAACACTGCCGAATTACCGCAATTATCTTTTGTGGTCGGACCGTTTGAAAATCGGGTTCGTTTATGCCTGCGACATTCCAACGTATGACGCGGCGGCAAATAAAAAACTGGGCGATATTATAAAAGAGTGTGAAAGCGTTGGGAGATACTGAAAATGGGCGATTCGATAAATATACCGGGAAAAAAACAGATATGCGTCCTAAGCGAGCAGAATTACCCGCAGTTGCAGATTGACGGGAAAAAAATATTTGATCGCTATGATTTGGTGTCGCACAACATAGATAGGTGTATTGACCCGCGGTATCGGGATTTTTTGGCGGAACCGGTGGTTAAGGACGACAGTATCGCGTTTTACGCTAAAACGCCTAAGGAGGAGAAGCGTCGGTTTTCCGAATTACAGGGCGAAGAACTGGAAAAATACGCAAAAATAAAGGAAGATACGCTGGCTCATTATAACGAAAAGATATCGTCGCTTCGGGACTCAGGGAAAGGTGACACGGCGGATTATCTGTCCAAAGCCATAGAGCGTATCAACGACGATGATTTGTACTGCTACGACGGAAAAGTCGTGTTGGGTGTTTGGGGGGGCAGTCGCGCGAAGTGAGGGAAGATGACGGAAAAATCCGCAAGAAGGTGAAAGGGAGAAGCGCTAAGTCTCACGATGTCCCGGAAGAGAAGGAACCGGAACCTCCCATAACGCCGGCGGCGGTTGAAGAGCCGAAACCCGACGGACCGGAACAGTCAAATTCCGATATGTCGGAGAGATATAGCGGATATTCCGGCAGGAGTTCGGGCAGCGGTTTTGCCGGTGGAGGCAATGTGGGGAGCGGTGGTATAGGGGGCGGTGGTGGCGGCGGCGGTGGCGCCGGATACGGCAATGGGAAAAAACGCCCGTGGTGGAAATGGCTGCTTTGGCTCCTTGCCTTGTTACTGCTTCTATTGCTGTTATGGTGGCTGAAATGCGCCTGTTTCAACGGGCACGCGGCGGGAACGCCGATACCGTACCCCATAGCGGATAAGCCGTGGAGGGGCGAGGAGCCCGGCGGCAAATACAGTTCGGGTTCCCCATATAAGCCTAACCCGACCCCGCCGGGGTATAGAGGCGTGCTTCCGCCTGAGGTCGGCAAGTTGCCGGGCCGCGCAAACCCGCCGATAAACCGCGACGACCCCCAGGGGCCGCCGGTTATAGACGACGTGCTGAATATTTTAATGGAAAACGAGGATAAGTCCATAATGGAACTCGCAAAAGAGTTTAAGTCAAAATATCCGGACTCGAAGTACAAGGTGGTCTATCATGACGATATTGTTAAGAGGATGCAGGTAAAAGTCCCGTCGGCGGAAAGGGAGGCCCTTAAAGAGGAAATCCCTCCCAAATTCGCGCCGGAATATACGTTGTTCGTATTCGACGAGGCGCTGTTTGAGATGAAATATACCCCCGGCGACCCGGCGTTTAAGGACGAGGATAAGTCCTGGTACCTGCGGGCGGTGAACGCCCCGAAGGCGTGGGACATTACGTTGGGGTCGCCGAAACTGACCGTCGCCGTGGTTGACAACGGTTTTAACTTGAACCATCCGGAATTGAAAGGCAAGGTTGTGATGCCGTACAATGTGTGGACGCGGTCGAATAAACTTAAACCGCAAAAGGTTGACCACGGGACGCACGTGGCCGGCACGGCGTTGGCAATCGCCGACAACGGGCTGGGGCTTCTTGGCGTTGCCCCCAAATGCGCGTTTATGCCGGTTCAGGTAGCCGACGCGAAGGGGGTAATAACGACTACTTCCATAGCGGACGGCATACTGTACGCGTGTTATCAAGGCGCCGATGTGGTGAATGTTTCGTTGGGGATGAATTTGGCGGGTTTGGATAAGATGCCAGAGGAGGTTCAGCGTGATTTGATACACAGCCGGTTCAAGCCGGAGGAGCGTTTGTGGAATAAAGTTATGGAAATCGCCGAGAAACACAACGCTACAGTCGTCATAGCCGCCGGGAATGATAATATATTAGCCGGCATTACGCCGTATCAGCGTCAAAAAAACGTTATTGTCGTATCGGCTACCGACAAAAATAATAAGCCGGCTTCGTCGCAGAAAGCCGAATTTAGCAACTACGGCGAGTATTCCTCGGTTTCCGCGCCGGGCGTTGATATATACAGCGCCGCGGGCGGCAACGGCTACGAAACGATGAACGGCACGAGTATGGCCGCCCCCATTGTGGCCGGCGCGGCGGCGCTGATGAAAAGTTTGAACGAATCGCTTACATCCGAACAGATTAAATGTATCCTGAAAGCCACCGGATTGCGGACGGGAAGCGAAGTCGGGGAGTTGATACAGATTGACAAGGCCTTGGAGATGGTAAAATCGGGCAATCCGGCCACATGGCCGAGTTGCGCCGCCGGCAGGCAACCGGGCAATCCGCCCAACGAGGTCTCCGCGTGCGATGCCAAGGTCGCGTCGGGGGGCGACGAAGGGTATTTGGGAACGTTTGACATGGAGCAAAAATCAGGCTCGTTCGTTTTTGCGTATGAGACGTATAATGTCCCGGACAAAATTACCATTTACGACGGCGCCGGCACAGCGGGGGATAAAATATTTGCGTTTTCAGGTAGTACAAACGGGGTTCGCAACGCTACCGTTAATTTTAATGATTTTAAGGTTACCGTTGAAATCGTAAGTTTAGGCAACGGGACGAAGTGGGATTTTTTGCTTAACTGCCCCGCCGGGCAAAATCCGCCGACTGTCGCTAACCGCCAAAATCCCGGCAATCCCGGCATTCCAGGCGCTTCGCCGCCGGGCAGTGTCGGCGCTCCGGACATTCCGGGCGTTCCGCCGCCGGGCAATGCCGGTAGCAATCCTGGGGGCGGCGCGGCACCGCCCAAAAACGCGAAAGACGAGTTGCGGCAGGAGCGCGAACGTTTGAAACAGAGAATGGAAGAGATAGATAAGCAGTTGCAAGGCGTTTAGAATATAGCGCGAAGCGAAAAATAACAACGTTTAACAATATGGAAAGAGGCGTTAAGATGAGCGGTAAGGGAATATCTGCGAAACTGTTGGGCTATTTGTTTTACGTGCTTATTGTGCTTGGGGCCGTCGGCTTCGGCTTCGGGTGTTTTCTTGGTATGGACTTTTATACGCTGGGCGATAAGACCCAAAGTATTACAGTGGCCGCGGTGGCCGCCGGGGTCTTGTTGGCGCTTGCGGTGGCATTGGCGCACTTGAAGCGCACGTACGGGAATTTTAAGGTTTGTTTTATCGCGGAAATGATATTGTTGATTGTGTTTTTCGGCGCGGCCGGATACTTCGCGTACTCCGACTTGTCGCATTATTTTGTGGTTACAAAACAACGAAATAAAATTCAAAACAAACTTGACGAGTGCATAACCAATACGGAAAAGATGTTTACGGAGTATGACGGCTACGTCAAAAAACGCAAGGATTTCTACGAAAGGTATTTGGCGGGGCTTGCCGACTCCAACGCCAAAAAAACGAGGTGGAGCGAGTACACCGGTGTTTACTACGATACGACCGGCAGGGTTTCCGACTTGACGCAGAGGGAGGAGTTGCTGTTTAAACTGACCACGGAATTGTGCCCGTCCAACTATGATAAGATGAAGCAGGTTTCCTCAAGTTGGCTTGGGGAGGCGCGGGGCGTTGTTAAGAATTGGAGCCCTATAGACATTGTGAAACCGATAGGCATAGTGGACGTGGTGAACAACGTTGAGCAAAACTCGAAGGCGTGGAGGGACACCCTGGTATCGCTTTCAAAATACCGGCAAAAAAAAGAGGACGCCGAGAATTTTGCCGGGCGGCTTTCGTTTGACAATACGCTAAGCGACGTTAAAGGGCGTTTTCGCGAGCGCGGGGATATCATGGCGCGCTTGAACGTCATGGCCGTAGCGACGACGCTTGTGTTGGTCGCGCTGATGCTGGTGTATTGGCTGTGGCCCGGGCGCAGTTCGAAGTTTAAGGTATTAGACTGGATATTAGGCAGGCATACGGATGGAGGCAAAACCGGCAAAGCCGCCGCGGTTGAGGATGATACTACCATTCCGCGCTGGTTTTGATTAATCGGACGCGAACAATAAGGAGAAAGGCGTTTTGTATGAACAAGCAAGTTTTTTTTAAGAGCCTTGAAGATATGCCCGCGGCGGAGATAGCGCGCCGCGTTATGGAGGGCGTGGCCACATTTGACGAAGTGATGTCTTATGTGACCGACGAGGATATCTATTTCACCCCTGCCAAGCGGAAAGAGGTGAAGGCCATACTTGAGGGGTCCTCAAAGGAAAAAGCGATATTGGATGAGGCGGTGGCGGGTGAGGATATACAGATGTTGGAGGCGTTTGTTGCCAAATACCCGAAGAGCCCGCTTATAGAGAAAGCGAAGGATAAACTCGCGGAAATAAGCGAAAAAGAGGCGCGAGCGCGCGCGGAGGTCGCCAGAGAGAAGGAGGCCGCGGAGGAGGGGCTGGTTGACGAGGCGCTAAGGAACGTTAATTTGTACACGCCCGACGCGTTCCTTGACCACTATAATGAACTTGGGTATGACGCGGATGGGCTTATGAGGAAATGCTGCTCAATCCTAAACCTTGATTATGATTTTGTCAGGAACTATGATGAGCCTGAATTGGTTGCCGGCAATATTCCGAGCAGACCCGCAGATATCCCGACCGGCTTTACGGATATCTTCTTTTGGGGGATGCCGTCGTCGGGGAAAACCTGCGCGCTGTCCGCGATATTGAATACGATAAAGACCAATTACGCCCCCACTGACCCGATGATTGAAAAGCAGTTCGGGAAGAGTTACCGTGATAAACTGATGTATTTGTTTAGGAACGACTGCGCCTACTTGCCGGCCGCGACCATACTCGAAAGGACGCAGTATATGCCGTTCCGCCTCAAAACCTTAGAAGAGCCGGAGAGGTATTACAGGAATGTTTCGTTTTTCGAACTGAGCGGCGAGATATTTAAGTACATTTACGACGTGGTCAACGGCAGCGACCTCGCCGGTAGCAGGGAAAACGAGGAAAAGAGGGAGCAGAAGAACATAGCGTTTAAGACGCTCGACCTGCTACTGAACAGCGACAATCAGAAGATACACTTCTTCTTTATCGACCATAGCGCGAAAAAGCAGCACATAGAGGAGCAGGAGATGTTTTTGAACGCCGCCACGACGTACTTCATCAACACCAAAAACATCTTTCAGAAAAAGACCGACGCGATTTACATTATCCTTACAAAGGCGGACGGGATTCAGGCCATAGACGACAGGGAAAGAAGCCAGAAGGCCGCAATGTTCTTAAAAGAGAGGTTCGGCGCCTTTATCAACGCCATAGTGAACCAGTGCAGGAGATATTCGATAAAGGAGCCATCGATGAAGATATTTTCCATCGGCGATGTTTATTTCAGCAAGATATGCAGGATAAACAGAAAATACTCTCGGCGCATTATCGACGAGTTGTTGCAGCACATAAACCCGGCTCGGCGGTTCGACCCGATTGACGGTATCTTATCGTAAAGGAGACAGTTTTATGGGAAACAGGGAAATAGAAATAGCGATACACGGGACAAACGGAGGATACCGCACCATAACGCGCGACCCCGTAGCCGGATTGTTTGACGCCAGGCGCGATTATAGCAAAGTCGCCTCGATGGGGTCGGAGGCGTACTCTATCCATTTTAGGGAAGGCTGCGTTATTTTCTCTAAATATAAGATAGTACGCGACGTCCTCGGAGATTCGCGAACCGGAAACATAGCGTTTTCCGTAATCGTCCCGATTGATAAGAAATTCGAGATAGCCGACGTTAAATCGCTGTTGGACCGCGTGGATACGGAATTCTCCAATAAAGAATTCTCCGAGGGCAAAACATACATCAAAAACAACAACCTCGGCGCGGTGCGCAACGACTGGGCGTTTCTCGATAAAATAAAGGAAGACTATGAGCCTAAATTCAGGAATA
>JAITCM010000077.1 GCA_031283085.1 Chitinispirillales bacterium
CGCGGCGACGAACTACATCAGCAAAATTCAAAAGCTGTGCTACGACATCCCGATAATGCTCGTCTCTGTGGGGCCGGACAGAACGGAAACTATTGAGGTCGCGGGCCTGTAAATCCGATATGGCGGATTTCTACCTGTCCCCCCTGCGAGGGATCACCGACAAAATCTTCCGAACCGCCTACGAACGGCGCTTCGGGCGCTTTGACCGTATGGTCGCGCCGTTCGTCCCGACGATTTTGGGAAACAGGGTCAAGAATCATCACATCAGGGACTTGTTGCCGGCCATTTCGACTTCGCCCGACGGCCCGCCAGTGGATAAGCGCCTTATCCCGCAGATTATAGGCCGCGAACCCGGCGGATTCCTGCTTCTATCCCGCAAATTCGCCGACATGGGTTTCACATCAGTCAACTGGAACCTCGGCTGCCCGGCCCCGTTGGTCGCAAAAAAAACGCGAGGCTGCGGGTTGCTGCCGCACAAGGACATCATCGGGCGATTCCTGGACGGGGTAATCCCCAAACTCCCGCTTCCCCTGTCAATAAAAACGCGGCTCGGCTACGAATCGCCGAACGACCTGGAGGCGCTGATACCGCTGTTTAACGGCTATCCGATAAAGGAACTGATTATCCACCCCCGGACGGGAATACAACTCTACGGCGGGACGGCGGACTTAGACCGTTTTGAATCCTGTCTCAACATATCAAAACATACCGTAGTGTATAACGGCGACATCGTGTCCGTCGACACGTTCAAACGATTGGCGGACAGATTCCCAAGTGTCAATAAGTGGATGCTCGGCCGCGGAATAGTCATGAACCCGTTTTTATTGACGGAATTACGGGAATATGTAGACGGAACGGGAGAAACGAAACCGGCGGTATCGACAGTACCGGCAGTATCAACAAAACAATCGATGATAACAGGCTTTCTCGACGATATCCTCGACGCCTGTAAAAATCACCCCTGCCCCATAAAGGTTCTGGGCAGGATGAAAGAAATCTGGAGATACCTGGGAAGCGGGATTGACGGGTGGGAAGAATTGTCAAAAAGGGTCGTTCGGTGCGCGTCATTGCGGGAATACCGAACAATAATCGACGCTTTCAATAAGGAGCGGCCGTCATAATCGCCTCCGCGGAGAGCTATCCGGCGAATAATTACTCATTTGCCTTAAAATAAAGCAATGGCGTATCGTAGTTAATCAAAACAGCGTCAACCGTCCCGTATCGCCCCAAAACGGCGAGTCCTGGAGCTATTCCGTACCAATAGTGTTGAAACAGCAGGTACGCCTTTCGTGATTTGATTATTGTGTCCAGTTCCTCGGACAGTTTGTTTTCGTTCCATCCGTTTCTATCAACCCCGTAAATAACGTTATCCCTGTCGGTTTGCCCTATCCTTCCGGTCGCATAGCCGTTTTTGAACTTTAACGTCGGCACCGCGTTCGGATAAACATACAGCGCTTCGTCGCCCTTTATATGTTCTTTGACATACCGAATTAAAAGATTTGCTTCCTGCGTATGCACATACATATTACAATATTTGCTTAACTGGTTTAATTCAACCACATCTCCCGACTTGGGCACATACACGCCGTTTGGTTTGTTCAAACAATCGTTCAAACAATGTCCGATGAAAAACACCGTTACGGCCGAAAACACGCAAAAAATTACCCTTCGGATTACGATATTATTTCCTCTTGAGATAAAATCATATCCGACGGAAGAAAAGACCAGGACAACGGCCGGCAAAAACAGCCACAACCTCCCGACAAGAGGCCACTTACCTATAGACGACGCCCAACACAAAAAAAACGCGGACAACGCGACCGAATACGCGACTTTATTTTTTCGTTTAATCAACGAATGGATACCGAGCAGCGCGAACGGGACAAATATCCAAATCAATCCGGAATCGATATTGAAGACCAGGAATATATTCTGAATTTTGGTTATCAACCCGGTTTTGCCCGCAGGATTGTCCCATAAGTCTTTCAGGGTTTCCGGCACGGACGACGCGTACAACAGGCAATACACGCCGAATAACGCGGCAATCGACAATAGCGACGCCAAAATATATACGATTCGCTTCCTGTCTTTCGCAAATAACGAGGAGAAAAACTCCACCGCCAATATTCCGCCGATAAAAAAGAGCGTCGGCGGACAAAACCACAGAATCAACCCATAAAGAACGGTCAGTATTATCAGCGACGGATTATTTCGCGCCCGCGTCAGGTATAAAAAGTACAGCAAAATCACGGAAACTATAAAAAAGGCGTTGAATTGAGATTTATCGTGAGCGTTGTACCAGTAATTGCTCATGTTTTCCTGCATCGGTAACATCCACCAATAGTAGTACAAACCGAATAACATGGTTATAATGCCTCCCGACACTATAACGTAAAAAATACGCTTTTTGTCTCTCGCAAACACCGCCGCTAAAAACTCCGCCGTCAATATTCCGCCGACAAAAAAGATTGCCGGGGAACTAAAACCCAAAATCAACACATAAAAAACCGTCAGTTTCACAAGAGATAATTTGTTTTGCGTGTAAAAAGCGTAAAGCAATAGCGCAAGAACAACAAAAAACGCGTCGCCCATATACGGTTTCAGTTCGTTGGAATAATAGACGTAGCTCGGCACAAACGCCGTTATCGTCAAAACAAACGCCGCTTTTACGTTATCCACACTCAGAACTCTTTTCAAGAATATCCATTCGCAGGCCAAAAGCCCTGTAAACGAAAGAAATGAAAATACGCGCAACGAAAACTCCGACTGCCCGAAGACGGACACAAACGCTTTCACCGCAATCACATACAAAACCGGCGCGACCTGATAATGAGCCAGCGGGGGAACAAGCAACTCTCCCCAGCTTCGAGCGCAAACGCTATAGGCAAGCATCGCCTCGTCAACCCACAACGAGCGGCATTTCGCGTACATAACCATCCTTACGGCAATACCCGAACAAACGATTAACGCCGAAATGACCAAAAATATTTTTTCGCCGTATCTTTCAAGAAACCGCGGCAACTTATTCGGCAAAAGAACGAAATATACGCATACGCAGAAGATTGCCGTATACCGGTGTTGCATATACAGCGACGCGGCGCAGCATAAAAGCGCGAAAATCGCCGAAAATTTCCGTATTTTTTCGGCTCTTTCCTCAGCCGTCAACAATTCTTGCCCGCTTTCATTCTCGGAAATTTCCTCTGTGGGCAGTATTTCAAGCTTCTTTTTCATTTACGGAGGCAACCTTATTGTTTATGTAGTAATTGCGTACCCGATTACCGGTCAATTCGGCTTGGGTACAGTCTGCAATCAGTGTGATATTCCGGTATGTTTCGAAAGTTTTCATATTGCCGGCAGGGGGACGACCGGCAAAGCGTTTCAGGCAGCGCGGAAGCGTCCATATTATTCCACGCTTCCGTTTAGCGAGCCGACTGTTTTTTTTACATAACGCGGGAAATAAATGGCGGTAAATACAAATGACACACACACACACACACACACACACACACACAGCAAATATCGTGCCAACCTGCGATGTGCGCGCCTCGCTAAAATACGCGCAACGGACGCGGGGCGCGGGGCGTATAATTCGTTTGTTTCAGTGGCTTTATCCGATTTCGCGGTCATTTCCATGTTCCTAACAAAATCATTTACCATACTTTCCGTCAGCCGGGGTTTGGCCTCCACAGCCAGTACCGATTCGCCATTATAATATACATTACGCAAATCTAAAAATCCAAATTATTAAACAAAAAAAGGCGCTTCCGGCATTGGCACGCAGCCTACCCCACAAGCTCCTTCCCCTTCCACTTCCCCCCACGCCACCTGAAGAAGATGACTATCCCCCTCGTCCACTCGTCAGCCGCCATCGCGATGCAGATACCTGTCAGCCCCCACCCCATCGCGAGCCCCAAGACATAAGCCAGCGTCACCCCCACGCCCCACATGAAAATCATCCCCACGTACACCGGGTACCGCACATCCCCCGCCCCTTTGAGCGCCGGGATTATTATCACGTTGAAATTTCGCCCCGGTTCGTGGAAAAGGGCCACAAGCAACACCCCGAAGGCCATCGCCTGTGTCTCCGGGTTTTGCGTGAATGTGTTTATTATCGGAAACTGCAGCAGCTTGACCGCCAGCACCGCCACCGTGGATATGGCCGCGCCGACGAGGAAGTATCGGTAGACTTTGCGCTGCGCTATGCCGGCCATCATCGCGCCCGCGTAGTAGCCGACCTTTATCTGCACGGCGCTGCCTATGGATATGGATGTGATGAAAACGAAGCGCAGAACGGTGACCGCGTAGACGAAGGCGGCCATCGCGTCGGTGCCGAGGGCGGAGACCATGCGCATTATCATTATCTGTCCGAGGTTGTAGGAGATGTTCTCTCCGGCGGTGGGCACACCGACCGCGAGTATCCGGCGGTAGACGGAAAGCGGCACCTTTAAGAGGCCGCCCTTTTCCAGCGCGATGTCCTTGCGCCGTTTCATCATCGCGTAGAGTATGGCGGCGGCGGCGACCTGGCTTGCTATCGTGGAGAGCGCCACGCCCTGTATCACGGAGACGTTTATGCCGAAGAGTCCTCGGAGGCTGTCGCTTGCGCCGCGGAAGATAAAGAGGTAGTTGCCGCACACATTTATCGCCATCGCCACAACGTTCACGAGCATCGGCCCGCGGCTGTGGCCGTATGAACGGATGATAGTGGCAAGTATCATGCAGAGCGCGACGAAAGCCGAGCCGGCGCTGTATATGACGAAATACTCAATGGCGTAGGCGTGCACCCGCGCGTCGAGTTTGTAGAAGCCGATGATGCTCCCGGCGCCGAGGCACAGCGCCGCGCTCAGGAGCACGGAAAACGCGGCCGAGAGCACCATGCTCCCCTGCGCCACCCGCCCGGCCGCCACCGCGCTATGCGCGCCCAAATTCTGGGAAATCAGGATGCTCGCCCCGGAAGCCACCATCAAGTACAGCAGGTTTATGAAAAAAACCAACTGGGTTATCACCCCGGTCGCCGCGACCGCCTCCTCGGAGTAGTAGCTGAGCATGAAAACGTCGGCAAAGGTTATGGCCACGCGGATGATATTCTCAATCATTATCGGCCAGGCTAAGCGCATCAGCGGGAGGTTGACGCGGTCGGCGGCGTTTTTTACCTCCATAGCGCTCTCCTTCGTCCTAAATTTCATTTAAACGCCTCGCGCTGTCTATAAAGATTTGCCCACCGCCATAACCGCCTCGCCGTTTTCGAGGAACAAATCTACCTCCGCATACTGTTTGCCGCCAGCGGTAAATATCTTGTTTGGGGATATGTTGTCAAACTGATACCCAAACCGCGTGTTCAATTTATCAATCAAACCCGGATGGAAAAGCTAAACTACCGCAGTATAAGATAATTAACGGGCAATCCAAAAGTCAAATTTTTTTTCACTGCCGTCCCATAGAAAAATAAAGGCGCTCGTAGAATTGTTAATAATTGGAATTGTGGAAAGTCCCGCCAGGGACGTTACTCTATTAACCGGCGGTTTTAACCGCCGGATGTGGGACGCCGCGAAACCGGAAAGTCCCGTTAGGGACGACACATTGGTTTGAAGCGAAATAAAAGCGGATGTGTCGTCCCTGGCGGGACTTTGAGATGGTGTGGGTGT
>JAITCM010000120.1 GCA_031283085.1 Chitinispirillales bacterium
GACCCCTTCGGCCCCTCCACCATGCTCTACACAAAGGAGTTCTACCGCCTTGCGAGAAGGGCGATGCGCGACGGCGCCGGAGTCTATATCATGCACTCCGAGTCCCCCGTAGCCCGCCCAGCCGCCTTCGCCTGCATACAAAAAACGCTGGCGTCGGTCTTCAAAAACGTAAACCCGCTATATATGTATATACAGATGTACGCAGTCCTGTGGTCAATAACAATGGCCTCGGACAAGATAGACCAGTCGCTTATAAAGCCGGCTGCTATTGATAAAAAGTTAGTGAAATTGGGCATCAAAGGTTTGAAGATGTACAACGGCGCAACGCAGTCGGCAATGCTGACGCCGTACCCGTACATAGAGGAGATTTTACAGCGCCCTACGAAAATCATCACGGACGCCGCCCCGGAGTTCCCGGACGATTTTCTGTAGAAAAAAGCAAGAAAAAATATTTTTTGGGGGAGAGGTTCGGATATGATATCAGGTTTTATATTATCCGTTCTTGTCAGCCTGCTTTTTGCGGTGTACGCGATACCGCGCAAATTTTCAACGCAAAACGTGATACTCTACACGATGTGGATGGGCGTGGCCTACTTTGTGGGGACGGCGGCCGCCGTCCCGGCGCTGTGGGGCGGCGGCTTTGAGCGCGCGGAAAACCTTGCGAGCCCGTGGCATTCGCTGACCGTTGCGCGCGGCGGCGTTTGGGTGCTGGGCATGGCGATGTACAACTTAGCCATCGACAAAATCGGCTTGACGCGATTCAATCAATGGAAGAACGTGCAAGGCCCCGTCGGTTCGCTGCTTATCCTTTTTGTCGTGTCCGAAAACGTGACGGGGACAAAGGTTTTGTTTTTAGCGCTTGGCATGACGGTAATGCTTTTATCCGCGATGTTTTTTCAAATACGTCTTGAAACCGATAGGGGCAAAACGGCGGCGCGGTCGGGGGTACTCTGCGCGCTGGGCGCCGGCGTATGCTTCGGCGTCGCGGCGTTGCTGAACAGCGTGGTTTCGAGCGTAAAAATCACGGGCGAAAGGTTTATTTTATCGCAGCTGCTGTATCATTCCGCGTCGCTGGTGGTAATATCAGCGTTGACATATATCATTCTCGGCGGCAAACTCGGCGGCGAGTCGGGCGCGAAAGAGCGCTTCTTCGAAGTTTTTAAAGTTGACAAAAAAACGTACCTGCCGTTCATTGCCGGTGGAATGTATATGCTCGCCGCGTTTTTGACGATTTATTCGTACCGCCTTATCCCGAACAACGCCGTGCCGTGGTCAATCACCCAGCTCAACGTGTTTTGGACAATCCTCGCCGGCGTCTTTATTTTCAAAGAAATAGACTTCAAAAAACACTTCCTCCGCCTCGCCATCGGTACCGTCGCCGCGATAGTCGCGTGCGCGCTGTTGTTTTTCGCGATGTGAGAAAGCAACAAATCAGACCGCAAAAAATAATTGGATTTTCGGTAACCGCTAACCGCTGCCCACTTGACCTCAGTCGCGGCGATGTTTAAAAACACGCCGCCGCCGCATAACTTCTTAACTTTTGGACAGGAGGGTAAAAATGTTTACATTTATACGGCAAAGATGGGCGCTGTTGACACTGTCGGCTGCGGCGGTTTGGGTAGCCGGATGTTCGGAGGACGGTTTCGGGGAGGCTTTGGCCGCGGCGGGCCGAAATTTTTTTTGGGGAATTTGAGTTTCCGTGTATTATATTATGTATAAATGAGCGGTCAGATAGAAAACAAACACACGGGCGTGGGGGTGCCGGAGGATATTTATCGTCACGGCCGGCCTCTTGATAACCGCCAGCAGGCGCTTTTAGACAGATTGCCGGAGGATGGCAGCCGTGCGGAGGTCGGTAAAGACGATGTGTCTATGATGGATTTGTCGGCTTTGACGGCGAAGACGGGGGACGAGTTCGCGATGTTCACGCGGGGGTCGGAGCGGCTTGTCGTAAGGGGTAACAATGAGCGCGTGGACATAAATCCGGGGAGCGCGGCGGAATTAAGCGCCCAGGGGTATAAGTGGAGCGGGCACACGCATCCGGGGGGTGGCAAAATGGTATTGCGCTCATCGGAAGGAGACAAGTTAGTGTTGAGAGCGTTTAATCAAAAGAGGAGTGTTATATATAATTCTGTTGGGCAGTACCAAACATTTACAAAATATAGTTAGGAGGTTTGGTATGGTAGAGGGCAAAATTTTTAACAAGCATAGGGACGAAATAAAAAACTATTGCACCGAAAACAACCTTAGTTTTGTCAGGTTGTGCAAATCCCCGTGTTGCTACGATAACGAAGAACTTATTATACAGCGAAACGAGCCTGACCCTGAAAGGGCAAAACTCGGATTAGCGGATAATATCCCGACGCCGTCGACTTTGGAGATTTACCTTGAAGACGGCAATCTCCGCTTTGAGCAAACGGATATTACGCGCAAGTATTTGGGCGCGGAGGATTGGTGCGCCGTCGCCGAAGACGCGGGCGTTTGCTATAGCCCGGTTCCCGGTTAAAACGCGGCGTTTCTTTGAGCGGCAAAAATCATGGTTACAGTGATTATAACGCGGTGGCATTTTTCAGTTTAAACTAAACATTTTTACTCAATTCATCTCATCAAAGGAGTTTTCGTATGGAGTTGCGTTTGAGGTTGGTTCGTGGGCGCAGGCTGTTGGCATTGGCGTTGGTTGCTGGGGCGGCTTTGTTGACGGGTTGCGGCGGGGGCGATGGCGGGGGCGTAGGTGTCGATCCGGGCAATGGGGGCAACGGCGGTTCCGGGGAGACGGTTTTGTTGGGCGGTAAGACGTGGATGAAGAAGAATTTGAATGTGCAGACGGCGGATTCCTGGTGTTACGGGAATGATGCGTCTAATTGCGCGAAGTATGGGAGACTGTACACGTGGTCTGCGGCTGTTTCGGCGTGTCGGTTGTTGGGTTCTGGCTGGCGGTTGCCGACGCGGGCTGATTGGGATGCGTTGGAGCAAGCGGTGGGTGGTTCGTCTGTCGCGGGCCGGAATTTGAAGTCAACATCTGGTTGGTATGATAATGGTAATGGGACGGATGGGTATGGCTTTACGGCTCTGCCGGGCGGCTACCGCTACTCCGGTGGCAGTTTCGGCTATGCCGGCAACTACGGCCTCTGGTGGACGGCTACGGAGCACGGGGGCGGCAACGCGTACCGCCGGTACGTGGACTACTACGACGACTACGTGCGCGAGTACTACAACGACGTGGGCGGCGGTTTTTCTGTTCGTTGTGTTGGGGACTGAAGCGCGGTGCGGTTCGCGTAGCGAACCGTATCGTGCCGTTGTTAGCCCCGTAGGGGCAAACAACGTGTATGATTGCAAAGATAATGTGTGGATGTGATGATTGTGTTGTAGGGGCGACCGTCCTCGGTCGCCCTTGTTTTGACGTTATGTTTTCACCATGTTTTGACGTTGCCCGCCGCGGTTAGCGGCGGGCCGAAAAATTTTTGGGGATTTGGGCATTTATTATAGCCATAACCGAATAATAAAAAAATATCTACCCCCCCGCGCCATATATTATATTACTATTAAATATATCGTCGCTTACGCCTTAAAAAGCCGAAATATAACCAAAAAACATAACAAAATACGTTCTCAGGAGGTCTGTTATATGCCCCAAAGCATGCCGGTATTGACGCAGCTGACGCCTGAGCTTGACTCCTTCATCGCCGAATGGAGGGACAAGCCGGGCAATTTAATCATGGTATTGCACAAGGTACAGCAGGTGTACAGGTACATCCCCCGCGATGTGGCGCTGACCGTTTCCAAAAAGCTGGACGTGCCGCTCGCCAAGATATACGGCGTCATGACCTTCTACCACTACTTCAAGCTCGAAAAACCGGGCGAAAACCAGATTTCGGTGTGCATGGGGACGGCCTGCTACCTCAAAGGCGGCGAAGACCTGCTCAAGGAGATAGAGCGGGACATCGGCATAGGGGTCAACGCCACCACCGCCGACGGCAAGTTCTCCGTGCAGGCGGTGCGCTGCGTGGGCTGTTGCGGCCTCGCGCCGGTCATGACGGTCAACGGGGAAGTCTACGGCAGCCTGACGGCATCCCGCATCCCCGAAATCCTCGCGAAGTACAAGAAGTGAGGCGGCGGGGGTTCTGGATTGGCTTCGCCGAGATAAACAAGTTGCTTCGCTACGCTCGCAATGACGGTCATCAAGCAATCTATTGATGTGCCGTGACGCGAAGCGTCACATATTTGTTTGCTTTTGCGGTACTTTAGTACCGCATGTTTACGGGGGGCGTTGGCTCGGCGGTGAAACCGCCGGTGGGGGGGCTTTATCCCCCCGCAGGGTGGGTAGCGGAATAAAAACGGGCGTCTTTTTGCCCGTTTTTATGGAGCGAGGGAGCGATGCGCCCCAGTGGGGCGCTGTTTATCGTAGCCCTCCCCTTAAATGAATTTGAATTTGATTTTTATTATTTGATTTTAAAGATTTTGACTTTATTTATGGGTATATATAATGCACCGCACCTTATCCGACTATATAATGGACTTGACGCAAAACGCCGTTGAAGCTGGCAGCAGCGCGGTGATAGTCGACCTGATTGAGGAAGCCGGTGGTAGAATGAAGGTGTACGTCTCGGACAATGGTTCAGGGATGGACGAAGAGACGCTAAAGCGCGTGCGCGACCCGTTCTTTACCGGCGGGGGCAAGCACGAAAAGCGCAGGGTGGGGCTGGGGATATCGTTTTTGGCGCAGTTTATGGCCCAGTGCGGCGGAACGTGGGACATCGCCTCCGAAAAGGGGGTTGGGACGTCGCTCTTCTTTGAGTACGACGCCCATAACCTCGACGCGCCGCCCATAGGCAACTTGGCCTCGGCCGTCGTCAGCTGCCTCAGCCTGCCGGGCGAGTTTGAGTTGAAGTTCACCCGGACGCTTTGCGGGGAGTCGTACACTGTGACGCGCTCTGAGGCGGTGGAGGTTTTTGGGGATGTGAACGACGCGGAGGCGCTGTTGACTCTGCGGGAGTATATCCGTACATCGGAAAGTGAACTGAAGGAACTTATCGCAAAGGGGAGTTGATATATGGCAAAGTTGACATTGGCGGACCTGAAGAAGCTCCGCGATGACAAGAAGAGGGAGATTGAGAAACGCGATGTGGAGGGCAAGACCACGCGGATAATTATCGGCATGGGCACCTGCGGTATCGCGGCCGGCGCCAAGGAGGCTTTCGACGCTTTCCTGGACGAGATTGACGCTTTGAAGCTGTCCGACGTCGCGGTCACGCAGACGGGCTGTATGGGCCTGTGCCACGTGGAACCCACGGCGGAGGTGATTGTTCCGGGTATGCCGGAAATCATCTACGGGCACGTCAAGGCGGACATCGCCAAGCGTATCGTGAACGAGCACATCGTAAAGCGCGAGCTCGTCAGCGGGTACGTATTCGACAAACCTGCGGCAGACATCCTTAAGTGACGGGGGGAGACAGATGAAACTCAAAAACTACATATTGGTGTGCGGCGGCACTGGGTGCGAGTCGAGCAAGGCCGACGATATCTACCGCAGCTTTATGAAGGAGCTCAAAGACCAAAAGGTCGACGGCGAGGCGCAGGTCATCAAGACCGGCTGCTTCGGCTTCTGCGAGAAGGGGCCTATCGTCAAGGTACTGCCCGACGACAGCTTCTACGTCCACGTGAAGGCCGAAGACGCTAAGGAGATTGTCGCCGAGCACATTATCAAGGGGCGTCAGGTTTCGCGGCTGCTCTACAAAAAGAGCGACGAGAAGATACATACGAAGATAGAGGACATCGACTTCTACCAGAAGCAGGTGCGCGTTGTGCTGCGCAACTGCGGCTTCATCGACCCGGAAAACATAAACGAGTACATCGCCCGCGACGGGTACCTGGCGCTGGAAAAGGCGCTCTTCGAGATGAAGCCCGACGATGTCATCAAGGAGCTTGAAATCTCCGGGCTGCGCGGCCGCGGCGGCGCGGGCTTCCCCACGTGGCGCAAATGGTCGTTTTCCAAGGGTGTCCCGGGCGACCAAAAATTCATCGTCTGCAACGCCGACGAGGGCGACCCCGGCGCGTACATGGACCGCAGCACGCTTGAGGGCGACCCGCACTCGGTGCTTGAGGCGATGACCATCGCCGGGCATACGGTGGGCGCCAACCGCGGGTTCATCTACATCCGCGCGGAGTACCCGTTAGCCATCCACCGCCTCGAAATCGCCATCGGGCAGGCCAAGGAGAACGGTCTTCTGGGCGACGATATCCTCGGCAGCGGCTTCAATTTCGACATAGAGATAAGGCTCGGCGCCGGCGCTTTCGTCTGCGGCGAGGAGACCGCGCTCTTGGCCTCCATTGAGGGCAAGCGCGGTATGCCGGTTCCCCGCCCGCCCTTCCCGGCGGTCAAAGGGCTTTGGGGCAAACCCACCGTCATCAACAACGTGGAGACGTGGGCCAACATCCCCGTTATTATAATGAAAGGCGGGGCGTGGTTCGCCAAGATAGGGACGGAGAAATCCAAGGGCACCAAGGTATTCGCCCTCACCGGCAAGATAAAGAACTCCGGCCTAATCGAGGTGCCTATGGGCATCACGCTGCGCGAAATCATCTACGAAATCGGCGGCGGCGTCCCCAACGGCAAGAAGTTCAAGGCCGTGCAGACCGGCGGCCCCTCCGGCGGCGTCATCACCGCCGACTACCTGGACACGCCCATCGACTTTGATAACCTCGCCAAGCTCGGCTCCATTATGGGCTCCGGCGGCATGATTGTCATGGACGAGGACGACTGCATGGTCGACGTGACCAAATTCTACCTGGAGTTCACGGTAGACGAGTCGTGCGGGAAGTGCTCCCCGTGCCGCGTCGGCGGGCGTCAGCTCTACAACCACCTGGAGAAGATTACAAACGGCGAGGGCACGGAGGAGGACATCCGCAAGATGCGTCTCATCGGCAAGGCCATGCAGAAGGCGTCGCTGTGCGCCCTCGGCCAGACCGCGCCGAACCCGGTCATCTCCACGCTACAGTATTTCGAGAGCGAGTACATGGCCCACATAAAGGAGCGCCGGTGCCCGGCGGGGAAGTGCAAGAAGATGTTGCGCTACTCCATCGTGCCGGAGAAGTGCAAGGGTTGCGGCCTGTGCGCGAAGAAGTGTCCGGCGGGCTGTATAAAGGGCGAGATAAAGAAACCCTACGTGATAGACTCTGTGGCGTGCGTAAAGTGCGGCGCGTGCGAGGAGGCGTGTAAATTCAAGGCAGTCGTCAAGAACTAAAAAAGGAGCTTAACCGATGGATAATAAGATGATTAACCTTAAGATAAACGGACGGCCCGTGACCGTGCCCGCCGGGACGACAATCCTGCAGGCCGCCCGTCAGATAGCGGTGAACATCCCCACCCTCTGCTGGCATCCCGACCTTGAGGCGTGGGCCTCCTGCGGGATATGCATTGTGAAGGTGGAGAACTCGCCGAAGATGTTGCGGGCCTGCGCCGCCGCCGCCGAGGAGGGGATGTCCGTCATCACCCACGACTCGGAGATAGTGGAGGTGCGCAAGACGGTCATAGAATTGATCCTCTCCACGCACCCGAACGACTGCCTCGCCTGCCCGCGCAACCAAAACTGCGAGCTGCAGAGGTTGGCCGCCGAGTTCGGCATCCGCGAAAAGACCTTCCCGTCGCGCCTGCGCGATTTGCCGGAGGACGCCTCAACGACCTCTTTGGTGCTCAACCCGGAGAAGTGCATACTCTGCGGCCGTTGCGCCAAGGTATGCCAGAACCTGCAAGGCGTATGGGCGCTTGAGTTCCTGAGCCGCGGCGAGAAGACGCGCATAGCGCCCGCCGCCGACGTCCGCTTGAATGACAGCCCCTGTATCCGGTGCGGACAGTGTTCGGCGCACTGCCCGGTGGGCGCCATCTACGAGAAATCCGAAGAGCATATCGTTTGGAACGCCCTTCGCAAGCCCGATATGCATACGGTGGTGCAGATAGCCCCCGCCGTCCGCGTGGCCATCGGCGAGGCCTTCGGCCTGCCCTCCGGCTCGGTCGAAACGGGCAGGCTCTACGCGGCTTTGCGGATGCTCGGCTTCAAGGCGGTCTTCGACACCAACTTCTCCGCCGACCTCACCATTATGGAAGAGGGCAGCGAGTTTGTTGACCGTTTCACGAACAGGAGGGACGACGCCCCAATACCGCTCATCACCACCTGTTGCCCCGCGTGGGTTGACTATTTGGAGAAATTCTACTGCGACATGATACCGTACTTCTCCACGGCGAAGTCGCCGCAGGCGATGCTCGGCGCCCTCTCCAAGACCTACTACGCCAAAAAGATAGGCGTGGCGCCGGAGAAGATTTTCATGGTGTCGATAATGCCCTGCACCGCCAAGAAGTTCGAGATAGCCCGTTCCAAGGAGATGTCGTCCAGCGGTTACAAGGACATCGACGTCTCATTGACGACGCGCGAGCTCAGCCGCATGATAAAGTCGGCGGGGATAGATTTCAAGAACTTGCCTGAGGAGGGGGCCGACGAGATTCTTGGCGAGTACACCGGCGCCGGGACGATATTCGGGGCGACCGGCGGAGTCATGGAGGCCGCGTTGCGTACGGCTTATCATCTGATAACGAAGAAAGAACTCTCCGACGTCAACTTCAAGGACGTCCGCGGCTTGGAGGGCGTCAAGGAGGCGACGGTGGATGTGGACGGTACCAAAGTAAGGGTTGCCGTAGCCCACGGCATGGCGAACATCGCCGCGGTGCTTGACAAAATCAAGACCGCGCTTGCCGAGGGCAAGGAGACCCCGTACCATTTCGTAGAGGTAATGGCCTGCCGCGGCGGATGCGTGGGCGGCGGAGGCCAGCCCTACGGCGCCGACGACAAAGTCCGCAAACTGCGCGCCGACGGTCTGTACCTCGACGATGAAAAGTCAAAGTTCCGCTGCTCGCACAAGAACCCGCAGATTATCAAGGTTTACGAGGAGTTCCTGGAAAAGCCGCTGTCCCACAAGTCGCACGAGTTGTTGCACACGAGCTACGAGCCGAGGCCGGAGTATCGGTGGTAGGGGAGCGGTTTGACGGCAGGGTGGCATTATAAGGGATGATGGTAAGATAAAATGGCGTGTCTCCGCGAGGGGGCGCGCCTTTTTTTATTTTTTAAATAATATGTGGCGCTAACCGAATTCAAAAAAAATCACTTTTTTCTTGACCTTTGCCCCAATATGTAGTATTTTATAAAACACTTTAGCCAATACGTTGTGTTATTGGGTACTAATCCAATTAATGTTGAACCGGATTTTCAACGTCAAAAAAAGGACAAATCAGGCCATGATTCTGCGAAAACTATCCATTTTCGGCTTCAAATCTTTCGCCGACAAGACTGAATTGGACTTCGGCGAGGGGATGACCGCCGTCATCGGGCCAAACGGGTGCGGCAAGAGTAACGTGGTCGACGCCATCCGCTGGGTCTTCGGGGAGCAGAAGGCCTCCGCGTTGCGCAGCGCCAATATGCAGGAGGTCATCTTTTCCGGCACCCAAAGGCGCGCCCCGCTCAATATGGCGGAGGTTACGCTTGTTATTGAGAACGACAAGGGGATTCTGCCGGTCGAATACTCGGAGGTGGCCATAACGCGGCGGATTTATCGTAGCGGGGAGAGCGAGTACCGGCTGAACAAGGTGCCATGCCGCCTCCGGGACATTCAGAACATATTCCTTGATACCGGCGTGGGGAGCAGCGCCTATACTACTATAGAGAATAAGATGATAGAGAAGATCCTCTCCGACAAGGCTGAGGAGCGGCGGCTTCTGTTTGAGGAGGCGGCCGGGGTCGGCAAGTACAAGCACGCGCGCCGCGAGAGCCGCGCCAAGCTCGACAAGACGCGCCAGGACCTTCTGCGGATAAACGACCTCGTGGGGGAGGCCGACCGTCAGGTGAAGATGCTGGCGCGCCACGTGGAGAAGGCAAAGCGCTATAAAGGCTACTACGACGCGCTTAAGGCGGTTGAGACCGCCTTTGAGAGCAGGCGGTACGACGCGCTGACGGGGGCTATTTTAGAGCGCGGCAAGTTGCTTGCCGAGGCGCAGTCTCACCGTGAGTTGCTGCGGGCGTCCGTCGCTTCGGCGGAGTCGCGCGTGGAGAAGATGCAGCTTGACGCGCTCGAAAAGGAGAACGAGCTCGGCGCCGCCTCGCGCGGCGTCGCGGAAGCCGGGGAGGGCATCGCCGCTATAGACCGCGACCTCTCGGTGGCGGCGGAGCGGACGGGCAACCTGAAAGCCGCCGTCGCGCGGCTTGACGGCGAGGCGGCGCAGCTCGACAGCGAGGCGGAAGAGGCTTCGCGGCTGAAGACGCAGATTGAGAAGAGCGTGGTGGAGCGCGAGACGTTGCTGCGGGCGAGTTCCGAGCGGGCGGCGGGCGCGGGCGCGGAACTCTCCGCCTTTGACGCCCGCCTGAGCGCGAAGCGGCGCGAGGCGGACGATATCGGGCGTAGCCAGATAGAGCTGATAAACAGCCTCGGCGATGTGAGGAACAGGCAGAGCGTTGCCAACGGGGCGCTCAACGCCGCTCTTGACGGCAAGAGCCGCAACGAGCGGGAGATAGCAAGCCTTGAGGCCCGCTACGAGGAGTACGGGGATGCCGTGGAGGTCTGTCGGAGGCAGCTCGACGAGGTCAACTCGGCGAACAGCGGCCTCATGGACGCCCGCGCGGTGTTGCTTGAGCGCATAGAGGCCGAGGAGGAGCGTTACGGCGGGCTGGTCGAGAAGGAGAAGGGTTTGGAGGCGCGGATATCCTCCAACAAGTCGCAGTTGAAGTTCCTTGAAGGGCTCGACGCGGCGTTCGAGGGCTACGAGGCGGGGGTGCGGGCGCTCTTGACGGCGCGTTTGCCTGGGTTGCGGGGGATAGTCGCCGACCTCGTGAGCGTCTCAGACGACCGGTTGCTGCCGCTCGTGGAGAAGTTGGCCGGGAGCGCGGTTCAGACGGTTGTCTTCGACGCCGACGCCCAAATGGAGGCGGCGGTGGATTTTCTGCGCCGCGAGAGGGCGGGGGCGGCGCGGGTGGTGTCGCTCGAGTGTTTGCGCCGCCAAGCGGCAAATCATCCCACGGGCCGTGCGTTTGCCGCCGGGCTGCTCGACGTCCGTTCGCTGATAAAGGTCGACGCCGATTGCGCCGTCCTTGCCGACAGCTTCTTCGACAGGTTTGCCATAGCCCCCGACTACGCCTCCGCCGCCCGCGCGGCGCGGGAAATGGGCGCATACGGGACGACGGCCATAGTATCCCTTGCCGACGGGGCGGTTTGCTACGGTGACGGCAGCGTGGCCGCCGGGGAGTCCAAAAAAGAATCGGCGGGAATCCTCCAACGCAAGCAGCAGATAGAGAGGCTTGCGGCGGAGATAAGCGGCGCGGAGAGCGAGCTTCAGGCGATACTCACAGAAAAGGATATTTGCGTGATTGCGCGCGACGGCGCCAAGGCGGAACTCATAGAGGTCAACGAGAGGCTCAACGGCGGTCAGCGCCTGCAACAGGAACAGCAAACGACTATCCGCCACTACGAGAACGAGATGCAGGGCATAGTCGTGCGTGTGCAGGCCATCGCGCCGGAGATTGAGGCGCTCACGGCGAAAATCGCGGAACTCACGGAATCAATCGCCGAGATTGAGGCCGAGGCCGCCGTTATGGAGACCCGCCGCGGCGAGCTTGCGGGGCAGTCGGAGACCGCCCGCGACGGCGTCCGCGCTATGGAAGAGGAGCGCGCGGTTCTCGCCGACCACCTCAAAAACGTGGAACTTGAGGTGCACGGCCTGACAAACAGGATAGGCAACGACAAACGTGATATTGAGAGACTGGCGGGCGATATTGAGCAGTTTGGGCAGAGAAAGCTCTTGAAGATTGAGGAACGCGGCAGGTGCCTGTCCGAGATATCCGGTATGGAGGAGAGCGTGGCGCGGATGGCCGCCGAGCTTGAGACCGCGCGGGAGCGGCGCGCCGGGCTTGAGGCCGCGCGGGACGTTATCCACGAGGACTACAACGGGCGACTGGCGGAAATCAACGATTTGCGCAATGAGATAAAGGGCCTAAACGGCGAGTTCGCGGCGGTGGGGGAGTCAATCCACGACGGCGAGCTGAAGCAGGAGCGCGACGAGCAGGAGCGCCGCCGCCTCCGCGAGAGGATGTGGGAGTCCTACGAACTCGACATAGAGGGTCTGGACAGGGAGAGCCTTGCGGTCATAGAAGAGGACGGCGAGGCGGTAATGCGCGATATCGCAATGTACAGGGAACGAATCAAGCACGTGGGTCAGGTGAACATGGCCGCGCTGGACGATTTCGACACGGAGAGCGAGCGCCTCAGGGTACTCACCGCGCAGCGTGACGACCTGCAGGGTGCCGTGGATGAACTCGAAAGGGCGATAGCGAAGCTCGACAAGGAGGCGAGAGCGCAGTTTATAGCCACCTTCGAGCAGGTGCAGAAGAACTTCACGGAGATGTTCACGACGCTCTTTGAGGGCGGCGAGGCGAGCATTGCGCTGGAGGAGGGGGTAGACCCCTTAGAGGCCGACATACACATCAACGCGCGCCCCGCCGGCAAGAAGATGCGCGGCGTGCAGCTGCTCTCCGGCGGCGAGCGGGCGCTTACGGCCATATCGCTGCTCTTCGCGCTCTATTTAGTCAAGCCGTCCGCGTACTGCATCTTAGACGAGCTGGACGCGCCCTTAGACGACGCCAATGTTTCGCGTTTTGTCAAGGTGCTCGGAAAGTTCGCCGAGAAGACCCAGTTCATAGTGATTACCCACAACAAAAAGACGATGGAGGCTGCCGACCTGCTCTACGGGGTCACGCAGCAGGAGTCCGGGGTGTCTACCATAGTGTCGGTGAAGTTCGAGGAGGCGGGGGCGCTTAGGGCGGCGTGAAACAGGTGTTGCTTTAAAACAAACAGTTATAGGCTATTGACTAAACAGGAGATGACAAAATATGCCAATAAAAACAACCGTGTATGAAGAACCGACTTATTTGTTTGATGAAAAAATAGGCGATTATCCGCTTGAGGCGTCAAATATTTATGATATTGTTATTGATAGGGCAAGAACGGGGATTTTAGAACCCGCATATAGCAGGGAAAATGGTCTATTATTTACAGGGAACAGCATTTATTGGTTAAAACAGCTCAAAACCGATTCTATTGACCTGATATTTGCCGATCCGCCCTACAATATCCAAAAAGCGGATTGGGACAAATTTGAATCGCAAGAGCAGTATATTCGTTGGTCATTGGGCTGGATTTCTGAGGCTTCCCGTATTCTAAAGCCGACCGGTACGCTATATATATGCGGGTTTAGTGAAAATTTAGCGGATTTAAAGTATCCGGCAATGAAATTTTTTTCGGAATGTAAATGGTTGATATGGTATTACCGGAATAAGGCAAATCTTGGAAAAGACTGGGGGCGATCGCATGAAAGCATATTACATTTGCGTAAATCGAAACAATTCACAATGAACACCGATGATATTCGGGTTCCTTATAGCGATCATACTCTAAAATATCCGGAACATCCACAGGCGGAAACGAGTCAGTACGGAAACGGTAAAAAAAATACCCAATTATGGAGACCGCATCCGTTGGGTGCAAAACCCAAAGACGTTATTGAAATACCGACAACATGCAATGGCATGGGAGAAAAAACCGATCATCCAACTCAAAAACCAGAGGAATTGTTACGTAAAATAATATTGGCGTCAAGCAATCAAGGGGACATAGTATTAGACCCGTTTTCCGGTTCAGGCACAACACTGGTTGTTGCCGAACAACTTGGAAGAAAATGGATTGGCTGTGAAATGAGCGAAGAATACAACAAATGGGCGATTTATAGAATTGATACGGTTGCTCATCGAACTGTTGCGCAGTGGATTGAATACGATAAACTAAATGCCAAAAGGCGGGAATCAATACGATGAAACTATCTCAATTATTGAAATATGTTCGAAATAAAGAGAATTTTAAAACCGTTGAGGATTATTCTTGTTTTTGTGAAAAATATTTGACATTCATTTATGATAGTCTACAAGCCGTTATTGTTTCGCAGAATGAAACGCAGTACCGTTTTTTTCAATATAAAAAAGACGGTAATTTTAATGTAACGCGTCCGATTAATAGCGATTTGCTGATTTTTATAAATGAATTTTCGAGTTCTAGAAATACTTTTGCGTATGCAATTAAAAATATAAAAGACATAAGTCAAGAAACTGAAATACGAAAAACTATAAACAAATTCATTTATACTTGTCAACAGTCAATAGGCGCAACGTTAGATGCGCTACCGGCTGGAGAAAGCAATACCGCAAGAAAAATAAATGGCGATTTATTTGAACGTTATATTCGTATTATTCTTGTCGAATTAGGGATATCCGTTAGGGATGGCATTATTCCGGTGCCTATTGTTGTAAATGGGGAAGAATTATTTCAAATGGTTTATCAGCATGATTTAATTATTGAAAAAGACGATGGGTTAAAAGCAATAGGCTCTGTAAAAACATCCAGCAAGGACAGGCTGGACAAGATGTTTATTGATAAATTTTTGTACAATCGTTTAACCAATATTGAAACGCCCCATTTTGCCGTATTTTTACATGATGTTCAACGAAAGGGGAGAGAACCTGAATTCGGTGTTAATACCACTTTTCTTACCGGACACTTTAAGGGCTATACCGTAAAGTTGAATCCATTGGATGGCGTATATTATTGTGATTTAAGGCCGGTAATGCGTTCGGACTCAATATTAAAGAAAAATATTAGAACATTAGATTGTTTGTTAGTTGAAGATATATGGAAATTTCTATAAAAAACCTCAACTATTAGCGCCTCCTAACGTCTTCCGCCCGCCGAGAATCGTTCCTGACGATCCCCGCCCCCAGCGCGTTTAGACGCTCGTCTATGCGCTGATAGCCTCTGTCTATCTGCTCTATATTGTTAATGACGCTGCGGCCCTGCGCCGCCATCGCGGCTATCAGCATCGCCATACCCGCACGGATGTCCGGGCTGGACATCGACGCCCCGTACAGCTGCGACTTACCCACTACCACCGCGCGGTGCGGGTCGCAGATGATTATCGAGGCGCCCATGCCCACCAGCTTGTCCACGAAGAACAGCCGCGACTCGAACATCTTCTCGTGTATCAGGCACGTACCCTCCGACTGCGTGGCGCAGACAAGCAGTATAGACAGCAGGTCGGTGGGAAAGCCGGGCCACGGGCTGTCCTCTATATGAGGTATCGCCCCGCCTATGTCCTTGCGTATCTTCAGCGGTTGGTTTCCCGCGACCCTCAGCGTCCGCGCCGCGGCGTCGGCTTCCGCCACAACACCGATACGCTCAAACTGGAAGAGTATCATCCGCATAACGCCGGCGTCCACCCCGCCGATTGTCAAATCGGAATCCGTTAGCGCCGCCATTCCTACGAACGACCCGGCCTCAATGTAGTCGCTCCCTATCTCGTGGACGGCCCCGCCGAAGTCGCAACGCCCATATACGGTAATCAGGTTCGACCCCGCGCCCTCAATCTTAACGCCCATTGCCTGTAAAAGCCGGCACAACCCCTGCACGTGCGGCTCCGACGCCGCGTTGGCTATCACCGTTTTCCCTCGCGCCCCCGCCGCGGCTATAAGCGCGTTCTCCGTGGCGGTGACCGAGGCCTCGTCCAAGTATATATCCGCCCCCACAAGCCCGCCTGTCGGCGCGGTGATGATGAAAGCCGTCTCCATGGTAACGTCCGACCCGCTCACGCGCCGCTCAATATCGAGCGTAGCCCCTAGTGCCCTAAACGCCAAAAAGTGCGTGTCGAGCCGCCGCCGCCCGATGTGGTCGCCCCCCGGTTGCGTGATAACCGCTTTTCCCGTCCTCACAAGCAACGCCGAGGCGAAGAGCGCGGAGGCCCGAATCTTGTTGGACAAGTCGACAGGCAGCTCGGAGGTGGTAATGGAAGCGGCGGTTATCTCGCACTCGTTGCCGTTAGCATTAACAACGCTTGCCCCCAGCATTGAGGCGATTTCGAGCATATTGCGCACATCGCCGATGTCAGGGACGTTTTTGAGGCGGACGGTGCCGCCGCTCAAAAGCGCCGCGGCAATGACGGGCAACGCCTCGTTCTTGTTGCCGGTAACGGAGATGGAGCCTGAGAGACGGCGGCCGCCATCGACGGTGAAATATCCCATTGCTGTTACTTTCCTTCTCCTGTAAACTTTTCAGAGTATCCCAAAGGGGCTTTCCGACCGACTGCGTTTGTAACATTTGAATTCCGCCTTTGGAACGTTGAAAACGATGCTTAAATAATTGAGCGTTTTTTTGTCAAAATATTTTATGTCCAATACCGCGCTTTTTATGGCGTCTCTCCCGTAGTAATTGAAAGCCGCTATTTCATCGTTTTCGGTTCCGCGGGAGAAGACACGCTCCAGTATTAATTTTTTGTCGGCGTCCGGGTCAAGCCGGGTTATGTCGCAATCCCAAAACAAGTGCTTTGACAGTTTTGACAGAATGTTGTTTTTCATATTATATGGTTCCGAATCTCAATCCGATTATCCCAAAAAAGGGCGGCCACACGGGGCCGCCCATAGATTACTATAACGAACCTCAAAACACTGACTACCTGACTACGACCCGCGAACTCCCCAGTTTCTTTCCGGCGGCGGTTGTCTCCACAAGGTAACTGCCCGCCGGGATATTTGCCAGCAAAAATTTGGCGCTCCCTTGCGCTTTGAAATTGGCTACTGTCTTGCCTTTCAGGTTGACTAACCTGACGGATGTTTCCACATTGCCGATACCGGCAACGTTTAAAATATTACCTTTAACCGATACGGCCGGCGTACGGATAGAGGTTGGTTTGGTGGTGGGGTTGATTATCGGTGTTGTGCCGCCGTTGGTTGGGCGCGTTGCCTCCGATACCGATATTTCTTGGGCAGGCGTAGTCGCTTCGTTTACCCACTTCGTCGCGTTCCACGCGCTGCCTGCCTGATTGAAATTGTAGAGCACAGTGTTGTCGGCTTTCACGTTGTCGATGTAGAGCGTGCCGGTGTATGCCGAGCCGGTTGGCTGGAATTGCAGGAGAATCGCTTTTGTTTGGCTCAGGTTGAGCGTTACGTTGTTTTCGGGCGTGAAACTGTTTAGCGGGACCTCGACGGTGAACCACTGGCCGGTCTGCCTTCCCGACAGCGTGAAACTGCTTGCCGGGCTCCATGTCCAATCGTTGCCTATCTTTATCACCGGCACGATTGTCAGGTTTGTGGCGCTCCCGGCCGCTATGTACATTTCAAAAGTGAGATTGTTTTTTCCGGACAGGTTTTGGTTGTCGTTTATGCCCAATTCGGCATACGGCGTGCTTGCCGGAAGGCCTGCGACGGCGACTTTCATAGCAAGGTCGCCGGTAGGCGGCTCAACGGTGGTGCCGCCCAAATCTATGTCGGCCTTGTGCTTTGTGGAAAGGTTTTTTAGCGCCGGTTCGGTTGTGGAGAAACTGCCGAATTTGGCCTTATCGCCCTCCGTCATCGACCAGCTCATCGCGCCGCAGTAGCCGTTGTCGTAGGCGTACTCGTAGGCGGCGGTAATCGTCATGGCGGTACCCGTTTGTATACTGCCGTACCCGTTGCTGCCATTCCAGCTTTGAGCGGGGAACTCGCCTATGAGGATAGGCCTGTCCATCACCCAGTAGCTCGCCGGATGGTGAAACGGGGAGCCGGAGGTTCCTATGTATTCAGGGTAATAGTGAGCCATATAGAAATCTAAGTACGCAAGCGCGTCGTTGGTGCCGGAAGCCGTTTTAAGTTTTGCGTCGGAATAGTGGGTCTTCATCTTGCCGTATTCGTGGATGCCGGTTGATGCCATTTTCTTAGTACCGCGATGCACCTCCGCCGCTATCTTGGCGGTAAACCTCAAAATATCGCTCATGGGAACCTTCTCGTTTGACCAACCGCCCGCGTCCGACGACATTCCCTCCGGCTCGTTAAACACCTCCCAACACATGATTGCCGGATGATTGCCGACGGCTTCCAGCATCGGCTTTAGCACTATGTTTATATAGGTGTCCAAGTTTGCCGGCACGGTAAGAAATTTTTTATTTCTGGCCACTATATCGGCAGTCTTGCCGTCATTCTGCAGCAAATCGAAAGAAAAAAGGCATAGCGAAACCACAATCCCGTAACTGTGCGCGCTATCAAGCACCTGCCGTACATTGTCGATGGTCTTTGTGCCTATTCTGTTCACCGACCCGTCGCTGTTCATCTTAGGTTCATTCCGGGCATCGGTATGCAGCCACCACCGCACGGCGTTGCCTCCCGCCCCCTTTATCTGCTTGAACTGGCTCACAAACGCGCTGATATTGACGGCGTTATCCCCAACATCGTTGCCGAAGTTATTCCACGCGATGTTCATCCCCGAAATAAACACCTTCTTCCCGTTGATAACAAGCCGCCCCGCGACCGCGGAGTCCTTAACCGTCTGCATCGGCACCGCCGCCATAGTCCCCGCCGTCACCCCCGCCGCCAAACATAAGGCAACGGCCGTCCTGATTTTCTTGAATGTGAACATAATAAACACCCCGCAATGGTTAAATTTTCGGTTTTGATATCGGTTATTGTTGTCATATAGTTTACCCGTGAGCAGAGCAGGCACCGGTATAATAAAATAAGCCCCGCCCGGAGCCGATTTCTTGAACTCTTAGGCACTGCGGTGGTTGTTCGCTTGGGCACTTCGCGCTCCGCCTGCGTGGGCGGCCTGCACTAGATGCCCAAAGATGAATTCCCATACAAAAAGTGTTAGTCAAGAATCTCGGCAAACTCCGGACGGGGCCAAGATACCGTCACATTTTTAATATAATAGTTTTTTTCGGCAATGTAAGTATTTTTTTGTAAAATTTTAAAAAGCCGCAACCCCTACTTCCACGAGTGGTCTTCCCCGGGAAACTCCCGCGATTTCACAGCGTCGATGTAGTCTTTGAAGGCCTCGAACATCTTCTCACGCTGGTTCGCGAAACGGCGTACGTGTTTGAAGAGCCTTCTCGACATCCCAAGCAGGTCGTTCACCACCAGCACCTGTCCGTCGCAGGCGTTGCCGCTGCCTATGCCTATGGTGGGGATGGGGAGGGCGGCGCTGATTTTGCGTGACAGATTATTTGGGAGCATTTCGAGCACTATGAGTGTTGCGCCGGCGTCGCAGAGCGTCTTGGCCCCGTCAAAGAGCTCCGCGGCTTGACCGGCGTCTTTGCCGAATAGCTGCGGCCGGTTGTGCTGCTGCGGGTTGTAGCCTATGTGGGCGCAGACGGTGAAGCCGTTTTCGGCGAGCCGCCTGACGATATCCGCTTTTTCGCCCCATCCCTCGAGCTTGACGCAGTCCGCTCCGCACTCCGTCAGTCTTTTGGCGTTGGTCAGCGCGTCCTCCGCGCTGTCCGCGCCGCGATAGGGCAGGTCGGCTACCACGAAAGCGTTCCTGACCGCGCGGCAGACGGCGGACGTGTGGTGCGCCATGTCGTCCATGGTGACCTCGCGCTCGCTCTTATACCCCAGGCAGTTCGTGCCCACGCTGTCGCCGACAAGAACCGAGTCGACCCCGGCCTCGTCGAGCACCTGCGCCGTGGGGAAGTCGTAGGCGGTGACCATTGTTATGGGGTAACCGGTTTTCTTTTTCTGGGCGATGTGGTTTATGGTCTTTTTCATTCCGCAATCGTATCCGGCCCAAATATTCCGGGGCTGAACTCGTCCGCCCCAATCCCGTCGCTCCCGAACCCGCCGGAGCATCCGCAGACGAACAGACACAGCGCGGTTATGACGGTTGTCAAAAAAAATTTGTACATTACGCTATTCCCTCCTATACCTTACTCTTCCAATTGGAAGGCCTGAGCCTGAATTGCAACCCGCAATGCAACGAGTGCCACTTTGTCCGCAGTGTCGGGCCGAACGGCAGCTTGAACTTCGCGTAGATAGACGGCGACATAAACGTGTCCATGAACAGGTCAGCCTCTACCATCAATTCATGGAACCACCAGTCGTTGTCAAATACGATACGCTTCAGTTCCCCGTCTCTCACGTCCTCTACCTGGTCGATTATTATGTCTTCCCACTGGCGGCCGATGCTGTACCCCACAGAGTAGTTCCATAGCCTGTACTTGAACCCTACGGAGAGCGCGGTGCTTGGGAAGAATATCGCCGGATCCACGTTGTAAAGCGAATCGTACCAAATTTTGTAAAGCGTATTGGCCCTGTTTGGGTAGTATAGCGTGTCGGGGCGGCGGAACTTTACCCCCGACACCCACTGGCCCAACTCCGCCTGCGCCATGAAGCCTCGGAATGATACCTGACAGGTATTCCCCAGCGTTAATCCGCTGTAGTTATTGAGCCCGCCGGTGCTGCCCCCGGAGAATTCGGATAGGACGGTACGGAAACGCCTGTTGGTCGGGCTGCGGCTTATTATCCCTATGCCCGACATCGCGAACGAGAGCGGCTCGGTCTCCATGTACTCCGTAAGCTCCTCCCACTTCATCCTCGCCATATACTTGAAGTCCGGCTTGGGACACCCGTCGTAGAGGCCGTAATCGTCGGGGCATCTGTCCACTGAGTCCGGGAAGCCGTCGCAGTCGCGGTCGGCCGTTTCGTCGAGCGTAACGCGGATAAGATACTTCTTATCGTGGCTGATAACGAACTTGCGCCGCTCAGGCTCATAGCCGAACCGGCTGATACGTGCCGTGTAAAAACCGCTGTGCAGTTCTATTTCTATCCCTCCGGTTTGGCAAGGGAAACCCTCTATGCACAGCAACGCGTCCGGCGGGTGCAACTCAAATATCGCGGAGCCGACAAGCCGCACGAAAGGTGTGCTGAAGTAGGTCATTTGGCCGGCCGGAATAGCTATCACGGTGTCGACATCCCTGTAGAGCCCGCCGCCGTTCCAGGTGATTCGGTACTCGCCGTCAAGGAGCGTGAGACGCGGTTCCCGGTGCGCGTAGGTAACGGAGTCGCCGACCCTGTACGCCGAGTCGATGGGCGGGTAGGGGAGTACAAGAATCCCGTGCTGCGCCTCGCCGAGCACATAGAGCGTGTCGAAATCGGACATTAGCTGGAAGGAGCTCGCCGCCGACCCGTGCGCCGGCACGGAGACGCTGCGCCGCTGGAAACGGTAGTCGGGCAGAAATAGCTCCACCTCGTAGCGCCCCGCTATCATCTCGCGAAAGGCGGCCGGCGTTCTCTTTCCGGTTGCCTTGCCGTACAGGTAGATATCCGCCCCGGGCGGTTCGCTGTCCAGATAAAGCTCGCCGTGAGGCGCGGCCGCCGCGCCGGCGATGGTGTCCCACTCGTCGTTGCGCGAGTAGAAGAGCTTTTCGTGGTGTTGGACATAGAGCCGCTCGTTGTCAAAAAACACCGTCTCGATGTCCAAATTGCGGTTGCCGGTCCGCCTGGCGTAGAACCTGTACCACATAGCCTGCCCGGAACGGCTCCACGGCGGGAGTTTGAAAGCGTATATGGGCGGAAAGGCGCTAAACGCGGCGGTGTCGAGTTCGCCCATGTAGAGGCGGTAGTCGGCGCCGTACTTTTTGCGCATAACGACATTGCCCGGTTTTATGAACGCGGGCGGGGAGGAAATTTCTAAAAGAGTGTCGGACTCGGTGAAAGTTTTACGATTTTTGATAACGAAGTTGGCGCGTTCCGGATAATCGTATGAGGTAACGTTGAACGCGGCTATTGAATACAGGTCGGGCAATTGGGCGAAGCTGGCCGCGGCGGCGACGTATAGAATTATTAGGACGGATAGTTTTGTTTTCATAGTAAGAACTCAAACACTGTTTGAACCGGGATTTTCAGGATTATATCAAAGATTAACAGGATTAAAATCAAAAACATTAATGTCTGCGTTTACGTCGACAAAAAGGAAAATATAATATTCGCGAGTTCCTTAGACGGTTTTTTTTCACCTAATTGGGCTCTTAGGGCGGACAGGTTCCTTGCTGTCTCTTCCCATCGCTGCGGTATTGATATCAGTCTCTCCGCTTCGCAGTATAGTTTTTTGGGGTTGACGTCGCCCTGTACGCACTCCGGGATTATGGGTTTGCCGGCTACTATATTCGGCAGCGATATGTGGTTGAGCGTTACGAATTTTTTGTAGATGGCGTAGGAGATTTGTGAAGTGCGGTAGGCCGCTACCGTCGGGACGCCCAAAAGCGCCGCTTCAAGCGTCGCCGTGCCGGATGTTACCAGCGCAAGGTCGCTTCTCCGAAACAGCGTCTCTAAGGGGCCGCCGAATATTTCCAGGCCGGCGTCTTTGGCGCGGCAAAAGAGGCTCTCGTTGAAGCCGCTGAAGCGCGACACCGAGATTTTTATCGTCGGGAATTTTGTCTTCAGCATACAGGCGGCGTCTATCATTATGTTGAGCATATTCTTTATCTCCTGAGGGCGGCTGCCGGGGGCTATCGCCAACCTGAAACCGTTGAGTCCGGGAAATTTTTTCGCCGCGTCGCCGACCGGCGGTAATGACTCCGTCAGCGGGTTGCCCACAAAGGTCACCGGCGCGGCGTACGGCGAAAAGTATTGCGCCTCAAATGGGAATATTACCGCGATGTGCGACGCCAAAGCGCCCAGCACAGCCGCGCGTTTGCGCTTCCAGGCCCATACCATAGGCGCGATGTACCACACTACCGGAATGCCCATATCCCGCGCCTCTTTCATCATAGGCATATTGAAGCCGGAGTAGTCGACACAGACCAGAACATCGGGCCGCCGCGCCCCGGCCATCATCTTTAAAAGCTTCTTCTTGGCGCCGATGAAAAACGGCAGGTGCGACAACACCTCCACATAGCCCATACGGTTGAACTTGGCGAATGGCAACACGGAGTTGAATCCGGCGGACTGCATCTTAGGGCCGCCGATTCCCCAAATGTCGGCGGAGGGGCAGCGCGCCTTTATAGCCCCGACAACGGCGGAAGCGTGAGCGTCGCCGGAAGGCTCGCCGGCTATGAACATTATGGATGGGTTGGCGTTTTTCATCATTCGGTATGGATTCGGTTAAAACAAATCAGCCGAGAATTTCCCGCTGTTTTTAATCTCCGTCAGATACTTCTTCAACTCCGGCAGACGCGTTCGGTCTATTGCCAGTATCGCGTCGTCTACGGCTACTATGGCCACATTGTTCAGTCCTATCGCGGCCAACGCGCGGTTCGACTTGTTGATTATCAGCGAGCCGCCGCAGCCGCTCTCGTACACCGCCGTCCCGTCTACCGTCGTCCCGGCGTTGTTGCTCCCCAAAACGCGGCTCATGGATTCCCACGAACCCAAATCGTCCCAGGAGAAATTCCCGCAAACGGCGCTGACGTCCTCCGCCTTCTCCATGATGCCGTAATCGATGGATTCTTTGCGGCACACGGAGTAGAATTCGTCGATTGCCTCCGACGTAAAGCCTTTGTCCGCCGCGGCAAGGGCCTGGTCGTGCAGGTCGGGCATAAATTTCTTGAACGCCTTTAAGACGACGGAGGCTTTCCACACGAATATCCCGCTGTTCCACAGGAATTTGCCGGATTCCATGAAAGTGGCCGCGTCGCCGGCGTTTGGCTTCTCCACGAAGCGTTTAACTTTGAACGCGGCGCAGCCGCCGGTGCCGATGTCGGCGTCAGGCGCCAACTGTTCGCCGACTTCAATGTAGCCGTAGCCGGTTTCAGGGCGCACGGGTTTTACGCCGAAGACGACGAGCCCGCCGCGTCCGACGGCGATGTTCACGGCGCGGTATATCGCTTGCTCGAAAGCGTCTATGGGCGAGATAGCGTGGTCGGCGGAGGCGACCAGCATCACGGCGTCTTCGTGTTTGGCGGTTATGAGCGCCGCCGCCAAAGCGATTGCGGGCGCGGTGTTCTTGCCCCGTGGTTCCGCGATGATATTGACATCGGTTTCCATCGCCATGAGCGTGTTCATCCACGACGCGGCGTCGCCGGACACGCCGTCGGGCGACCCGTTTATTATGCGCGCGTGGGTATCCACCGCGCCGAGCGCGTCGGCGGTTTTGCCGGCGATGGCAGATCCGGTGATTATCAGCGGGGCGGTGCTGTTCGGGCAACACGCTCTAATTCTGAAGAGCGTTTCTTCGAGCATACTTCTTTTGGAAGCTATGGCGTGGAGTTGCTTGGGTGAGCTTGACCTGCTCAACGGCCAGAACCTTTCGCCAATACCCCCGGCGAGGATTACCGGGACCGTTTGCATAATTTTTCCTTTAGGCTTTCGACGGCGGCGTACGGAACCGGCGGGAAGCCAAGTTCGAATTTACTCCGGCCGCCGCTATGAAAATCTGAGCCTCCGGTGAAAGCGAGGCCGTTCTTTTTGCATATTTTAAGGTAGTGCCTAACGGCTGCGTCGGGGTGCTCGGCATGGCTGACCTCGATGCCCTGCAATCCGTCACGGATGAACTCCTGGATGCGCTCGTCTACCTTCGTCACCCCCGGATGCGCCAAAACCGGCACACCGCCGGCGTTCTTTATGAGGTCGAAGACCTCCTTAGGCGACATCTGGAGTTTCTCGACGTAGGCGGGTGAGTCGTACCCGATGAACTTGTCGAAAGCTTCGCGGAAAGAAAAAACGAACTCCTCCTTTAGCATGGCCGCGGCAATATGCGGGCGCCCGATGGAACCCTCTCCGGCGATGCTCAGGACGGTATCGAAACGCAGGTCAATACCCTGCCTGTTCAGGTTCGAGACCATTTTTTGAGCGCGCAAATAACGCGCCTCCTTCATCTCCTGAAGTTTGGTCATAAACGCGCCGTTGTTGAAGTCTACATAGTACCCGAGAATATGAATGTCAATCCCCTGAATCTCGCTGGACAGCTCGACTCCCGGAACGACCTCAATACCCATGGCGGAACCCACGCCCAACGCCAGCGGATACGCGCCCGTACAGTCGTGGTCGGTGATGGAAACCGCCGCAAGCCCACGAGCGGCCGCAGCCTCCATGATTTCCTCCAGCGTGCAAACGCCGTCGGAATACCGTGTGTGAATATGCAGATCAACAAATTTTTTTGATAGATTTGTTTCCGGCGACATCCTTTTTTTGGTTTTCAGATAAAGTTATCGGTATATGACGAATTAAATAAAATAATTGATGGAATGGCGGGTGTGTGAAAAAAGTTTCACTTTTCAAAAAAAATATTTTATATTATGCAGGTATGGGCGAAGATAAGAACAAATCCGACGATGACCGCTTTGAGGAGAGCCTGCGGCAGATACTTGACGGCGCGCCGTCGGGAAGCCGGGGAACCGCCGGTAGGCCGCCGAAGCCGTTGACGCGTCCGGAGAACGGGGGACGGGAGACGGCGGATAAGGCGGAGACGGAGCCCAAGACCCTGTTTTGGTTCAAATTGGTGAGGCCGCTGGCGTTGTTGGCATTGTTGGTCCTTTTGGCGAAGTTCGTTCTGAGAATCACATCGGAAAGGTAGATTTTGTACCGATAATGCAAATAAAAAAATATACGAGCGGCGACGGCAGCGCGGGCGACGGCATTGACGCCGCCATAAAAAGGGGCGACCCGATGCTGGCCGTCATATCCTTTGACGGCGACAGCGCCATAATAGGCCAAGTCGACGATTGCATGGAGCACCATATCCTGTTGGCCAAATCCGGACTGCCAAGCTCCGACATAGACAAATACTTTCGCATAGCCTTCGACCGCGACGGCGCCAACTGGACTTTCGCCTGTCCGCCGGATTACAAGGGTATCTCCGACAAGGCGGCAAGGATAATAAGATTCTACACCGACGGATTTACAGTCATATCCGCGTTTATGGCGGAGATGGGGTTGCTGGTAGGTTTGAAGATTCCCAAACGCTATAAGAGGCATTTGGAGCTGATGGAGTGATTTTTGCTTTATATATGGCGGCGCGTGCGGGTGCCGGTGTCTAAGCCGCGCAGATTGAGGCGGTGGCGTTGACGGCTGTGGGGGAGAAATATATGTCGGTCACAGATTCATTCGCGAAATAACCAGCTTCCGAAACTCTTTTACGGCAGGCGCATCCGGTTCCACAAGCAACGCTTTCTCGCAGTATTCCAGCGCCCCCGGATAGTCTCCGGTGTCGAAGTATACGCCGCTTACGGCGAACAGGGCGTCTACGTGGAAGGGGTTGATATCTATGCAGGCTTGCAGCGCGTTTAGGGCGGAGTTGTTGTCGCCGAGTACCCTGTCTACAATACCCAGGTGGTAAAACGCCCGATTGTTTGTGGGTTCGCACTCCGCCGCCGCTTTGAAGTCGCTTCGCGCCTCGCCGTAGTTTGACTGGGAAAAGTACGCCTTGCCGCGGTGTATCAGAACCAGCGCTTTGATGTTGGTGGGGCAGCCCTGTTCCAGGATTTTTGTGTAGATGCGTATGGCTAAAGGGAAGTTCTTTTCGTTGTGCGCGTTGAGCGCGTTTAGGAGAAGTTGGTCTTTGTTGTTCGGTATCAGTTCCGGGACGTCTTCGTCGTTTTTCTCCGCGCCCGCCCGTCCGCCGACCTTTCCGGTCCCGTTCCCGTTTGCCCCGACACCGTCCCCAACCTCGCCGATGTACGGCGCGGCCGCCGTCAGGCCAGGCTTTATTTCGTCCAGCTGCGCCGTGAACGAGTAGCGGCGCTTGTTCAGCTCGCAGTGCAGGCGCCGCTGGTAGTCGCGGATTTCCTGGAAGATGTCGTCGGAGAGCGAAAGATTGGCGTTGAGCGCCGCCAGCTTCCGGCGCAGCGGCTCGTCCATCGGCGTTATGTTGTTGCTGTTCTTGTAGATGAGCTCGTGTTCCACCTCCGCCCAGGCGTCTTGCAGGAAAGTACGTACCTGCACCTCCGCTATTTGCAGGTTGAGGTCGGGGAACAGGTCGCGGATGTCAGCCGGAATTTCGAGCAGCAGGTGCGTGGAGGAGTAGCCGAAATCGCTGAAGGCGCGTCCGGCTCCCTTGCGCTCTATCTCCTGCACGGCAAAGGCGTCGCGCAGGTATAGCTCCACGACCTCCACATCGTCCAAAAAAGGGCACACGACGCGTGTTCCGATGATGTCGTGGATAGGGATAGCCTTGCCCGTCCGCCTCTCGTGAGTCTTGCGTTTTAGCAGCTTCCCGTAGTAGGAGTCAAAGGCCTTGACGCGGTACTTCATCGTAAAATGCACATCCGAGTCGGCAAGCGCCGTCCGCAGCCTTGCCTGAAAGACCTCAAGCGCCGCGATGTAGCAGGGGAGCAGCGCTGTGTACTCGTCCCGCAGTTTTTTTCTGTCAGGGTATTGAGATATGCTCATAATGGCTTTGTCGATTCCAAATCAATTAAAGATTGACTAATATACTATATGCGATTAGAAAGTGTCAATAGAAAAGCGGGCTGCCGGAGGCTGCGACGGTGACAGCGGACACGCTTCCGGTAAAGAGCGGTAAATATACATTCCGCGCAAGCCGAAGAACAATTTTTTTTCTGAATCTACATCAAAATAGGGGGTATTTATGGGACGGAATGATGCAAAACGTTGATTTCTAACCGGCGAAAATATCATAATCGCTTGCCCCGACGATACGCATCCGCGCTATTTGCCCTATTTCAAAACACCCCGACGCCACGAATACGCGCCCGTCCACCTCCGGCGCGTCGCCCGTCGTTCTGCCCTCGTAGTTGAAGTCAGGGTCGTCGCTGATACGGTCTATTATTACATCCGCGTCCGCGCCTACTTTGGTTTCCAGCAGGCTGCGGCTGATATCCCGCTGTATTGACATCAGTTCGGCGCAGCGCCGTTGCGCCGTTTTTGCGTTTGGGCGGGGGCGCATCGCGCGGGCGGCGGTTCCATCTTCGGGGGAGTAGGGGAAGAGGCCGAGTTTGTCGAAAGAGGCGGTTTGTATAAAGTCCCTAAGCTCGCCGAACTCACGCTCCGTCTCGCCGGGGAAGCCGACGATGAAGGAGCTGCGCAACGTCGCGCCGGGGACGATTTTTCTGATTCGCTCTATCAACGCATATATGCCGGAAGATAGCGGCGTTCGGTTCATCGCGGTCAGGACAGGGTCGGATATGTGCTGCAACGGGATGTCGAAGTAGGGGCAGACGCGCGGTTCGGCGGCAATCGCGTTCAGCAAATCGTCGTCCACAAATTTAGGGTGGAGGTACATCATCCGTATCCACGGAAAATCCGTACCCTTTAGTAATGATTCCAAAAGCGCGGTCAGGCTCGTGCCGATGTCCCTGCCGTAGAAGGAGGTGTCTTGGGCGACCAGAATCAACTCCCGCGCGCCTTGCCCGTAGAGCCATTTAGCCTCTTGGAGGACGTCGTCAATACCCCTGCTTTTGAATCTTCCGCGGATGGATGGGATGACGCAAAAAGAGCAGTTATGGGAGCAGCCCTCGGCGATTTTTATGTGCTGGGTGGAGACAGGTTCGCTCAGTATCCGCCGGAAATCATCCCGTCGGTTATAGACGCCGCCGTCAATATTGGAGGCTTGGCTGTCAATATGACGGTTATCGTTGGCGGTATCGATATCATCTCCGGGAATCTTTTTTATCAATTGTGACATAACGTCTTCCCAATCGTCCACCCCCGCCCAAAAGTCAACCTCCGGCAGGCTCCATTTGGCTTTGTCACGGTAGCGTTGCGAGAAGCATCCGCTCACTATCAGCGTCGCGCAACGCCCGATTTTTTTCAACTCCGCCATTTCCAGTATGGTATCGATGGCCTCCTGGGTCGCCTCTTTTATGAACGCGCACGCATTGACGACTATGACATCGGCGAGTGAGGGGTCGTCGGCGACGCGGAAACCGCTGCGGGCGAAGAGCGCGAGCATACGCTCACCGTCAATTAGATTTTTGCTGCAACCCAAATTTTGTATGGCGACGCTCTTTTGCGAGCGGCCGGCCGTTTCGGAACCCCCCCCGTCCGCCGTATATTGTCGGCGGGCGGGGGGCGTCTTGCCCGATGTTTTTTGGCTCACCAGTCGGCCGAGCCCCAATCGTCCGTCGTTCCCCAGTCGTTTTGCTGTTTGGGCTGAGCGGCGGGTTTGGGCGCCGGAGCCGCGGGGGGCGGCTGTTGGGGCCTTGCGGCCGGCTGAGGCGCCGGAGCCGGGGCCGGGGCCGGTTGGTACTGTTGCGGTTGTGGAGCCGGCTGATATTGCTGGGGCGGCGGCTGTTGCGGCTTTGCGGCGGGCTGAGGCGCCGGTGCCGGGGCCGGTTGATACTGTTGCGGTTGTGGAGCCGGCTGATATTGCTGGGGCGGCGGCTGTTGCGGCGTTGCGGCGGGTTGAGGCGCCGGAGCCGGAGCCGGCGCCGGTTGGTATTGTTGCGGCTGTGGAGCCGGCTGATATTGCTGAGGCGGCGGTGGCGGCTGTTGCGGTCTTGCGGCAGGTTGAGGCGCCGGTGCCGGCTGGTATTGCTGCTGGCCGCCGGAGGAGCCAAATCCGCTACCCTGAATACCCACATTGTCGTTTGCTTTACGGTCTACCCAATAATCGTATCCGGCCGACGCAAGCGTGCCCTCCGCGAAACTCTTAGCCTCGGAGTAGCTGTCGAACCCGCCCAAACGAACGCGGAAGTACGTTCCCGTAAGCGCCGGCGTCGGGTTCTGGACGGCCGCCACGTAGGCCGGATAACCCAAGCCTTTCAGCTTGCCGGCCATCCTGTTGGCCTCCGCCTCGGACGCGGTCGAGTTCACCTGCACGACGTAGCGCCCGTTCTTGGAGAAGTTTTGGGAACCGGAGGAGGCTGGGAGAGCGCTTTGCTGTTTAGCGGCCGCCGTTGCCGGAGCCGCCGCCGCTGTCGCCGGAGCCGGAGCTTCCGCTTTTCCTTTCGACTTGGAGTCTCCGGTCGCGGTTTTCTTTGTGTCATCCACGTAAAACTCGTCAAAAACGTCAACTTTCTTCTTCTTCTCCTGAGCCGCTTTCCTCGCCTGTTGCGCGGCAAACTCGATGTCTTCGGGCGATTCCTTCTTGGGGCAGCCCGCGAGCGTGAGCGCCGCGAGCAACGCGGACGCGAACAAGTATTTTTTGGCACGTGAGCCCATAAAACAATCCCTTTCCACTCTACAGTAAACGATTCGACGACACACCCAAAATATAAATTTAATAAAAAAGTGTCGGTAAAGTCAATAAAATATTTAAAATCATTTGACGGCCTTCCTTTCCCTGCGCTTATTTCTGATGGCATAAACGTATATGTAACTGAATCCGTAGAGCAATATCGTGAAAATTATGATGTTTATCGGGCTGTGTAAAAACTTCCTGTAGCTTAATACCCGTTCGCAGAATAGCGTTATCACCGACATCAGCGGGATGTGTATCAGGTATGGGTAAAACGACGTCCGGCCAAGTTTTTGCACCGCGTTTTGAGCCATGATTTTTGCGAAGACGCCGCTCTCTATCGACATGGCGTAGATGGCGGCCAGGTAGAGGGGTATCATAAGGACGTGGTAGGATAACCACTCCGCCGTATGTGTCGCTCTGACGGTCGAGGACAGGTTGACGAATACCAGGCAGCATAGAAGCAATACGGTCAAGTCGCAGCGGACGGCGATAAAGAGCGGTGTCCGCCTGTTTTCATCTCGCAACGCGAAGAAACGCGCCAGCAGCGCCCCCAGCCCAAACTCAAAGAATCGTACCGGGGCGAAGCCGTGAAAAAACTGGTACAGGGCGCTTTGCGACCCCATTGCCCCGTACAGTAGCCCCCAGGCGATAAGCGGAATGAAGAAGAGCGCCATCCATCCAATAACCGCGAGCCTGCTTTGAAGCCTTGTTGACCACTTCAGCAATGGGCCGAAGAGCGCGTAACAGAGAAACATCGCCGACAGTGCCCACGACGGCGTGTTTAGGTTAAGAGAGCCCAAAGGGCATAATGACCAAAGGAACGACAGGTGCATGAAAGAGGAAAAAATCAGCTTTGGGACGTTGATAACGCTATCCGTACCCCAGCGCTTTACGACGTACAGCGCTACCATGACGAGCGTGGTGATAAGGTGCAGCGGGTAGAGCTCGCGCAGGCGTTTTTTCAGGAATGCCCGCGAATCGAATTCAGCGACTTTCGGAGCGAACTTGGTCGCGAATATAAAGCCGCCCAAAATAAAAAACAGGCTCGCGTGGAAAGCCGGCCCCTTTACGATTCTGAAGAGCCACCCCGGCTTTCCGCCCAAATCGTTAAACCCGCCCATAGTTTCGAGATGAAACAACACCACGTTGACGGAGGCAAGAAGGCGTAGCCCGTCAATAGCGTTGAAGTACCGCTTTCGAGGCGTTGACGCTGACGCGGGCGCTGTTACGGCGGTATCAGGCATTGGTGGCCGCCATCGCGATAATTGCCCGCGCCGTCTCCAAATCCGCCTTGTCCGTTATCTTGAAATTCATCGCGCTGCCCCACGAATACCCTACGTCTATTCCCAAACGCTCAAACAGCGCCGCCTCGTCGGTCGGCGCCGAGGGCATATCCTTTATTAACTCGAAAGCCGGCGTCAACCGTTCCCGCCGAAATAGCTGCGGCGTGCCCACACGCATAAGCGCAGATCTGTCCACCGTGGCCCCGCAACGCCCGCCCTCGGCGATGGTTCGGACGGTGTCTACCACCGGCGTCGCGGTAATCACGCAGTCGAAATCATTGCGCTTTTCAAGGACGGCGTCGATAACCGTGTTACTGACAAACGGCCGCGCCGCGTCGTGAACCAACACCCAGTCGCCGCCCGCGGCCGCGCATCCGTTCCTTACGGATTCCCACCGCTCCGCGCCGCCGGCCACAATCCGTACCTTATCGGCAAAATCATTATGCTTGCCGATAATTCTTGACGCTTCTTCCGCCAAGACCGGAGGAACCACCAATATCGTACTGTCTACCGACGGGTGGTTGACAAACGTTTTAAGCGAATAACAGACTATGGGTTTGCCGCAAAGGTCCGCGAAAGCCTTGGGTATCGGAAGCCCCAACCGCGTTCCCGACCCCGCGCCCACTATTACCGCGTCGATACCCGTCATTTTCTGTCGACTAACCCCGCGACTTTCATTGGCAGCCCAAAAATCTTTATGAATCCCGTCGCGTCCGTTTGGTCGTAAAACTCCGTGTCCGTAAACGATGCCAAATCCTCAAGGTAGAGCGCCTTGTCCGCCTTGACGCCCGCCGGCACGATGTTTCCCTTGTAGAGCTTCAGCCTCACGGCGCCCGAAACGTTCCGCTGCGTGACCTCCACAAACCCGTCGAGCGCTTCGCGCAATGTGGAAAACCACTGACCGTTGTAGACGAGCTCCGCGTACCGTATCGCCAGCATCTCCTTGAAATGCGCCGTGTCCCTGTCGAGCGTCAGGTTCTCAAGCATCCGGTGCGCGGCGTAGAGTATAGTGCCGCCCGGAGTCTCGTAGACGCCGCGTGACTTTATCCCAACCAGCCGGTTCTCCACCATGTCGACATGGCCGATACCGTGCTTCGCGCCCAATGTGTTGAGCGATGTCAGCAAATCGACCGGGCTCATCGCCTTGCCGTTGACCGCGACCGGACTCCCCTGCGTAAAGGTTATCTCTATGTGCTCGGCGGCGTCCGGCGCTTTCTCTATGGTATTGGTCAATGTGTATACGTCGTCGGGCGGTTCGTTCCACGGGTTTTCCAGCACACCGCCCTCGTGGCTGATATGCCAGATGTTGCGGTCCTCGGAGTATATGCGCTTCTTCGTTTGAGAGATGGGCACTCCGTGTTGTTCCGCGTAGGCGATGCAATCCTCGCGGCTGTGGAGCGTCCACTTGGGGTCTTTCCACGGGGAGATGATTTTGAGCTTTGGGTCAAGCGCCATCACGGTCAGTTCGAAGCGAACCTGGTCGTTGCCCTTGCCGGTCGCCCCGTGCGCAACGGCCGCGGCGCCCTCCCTGTGGGCGATATCGACGGCGCGTTTGGCAATCAGCGGTCGCGCGAAACTGGTGCCCAGCAGATACGAACCCTCGTATATGGCGCCGGCCTTCATGGTGGGAAAGACATAGCCGGCGACGAACTCGTCGGTCAGCCGCTCAATGTAGAGCTTGCTCGCGCCGGTCTTGAGCGCCTTGGCTTCGAGGCCGCTTAACTCTTCGCCTTGACCGAGGTCGGCGCATACGGCGATGACCTCGCAGTTGTAGTTCTCCTTGAGCCAGGGTATCATTATTGATGTGTCCAAACCGCCGGAATAGAGTAATACTACCTTTTCTTTTCCCATGAAATCTTTGTTCTCCTAAATTCCTGTTTTAATATTTTTAATCCTGTTAATCTTTATTTAATAATCCAGCCAATCCTAATTCAGACAACGGCACGCCGGCATCAACCGACAGACAGGTACGTTAACCGACGGACAACGCCGCCTCAAATATTTTCACCGCCTTGTCGATATCCTTACGACTTACTGTCAGCGGCGGCATGAATCTTATCGTGTTCATTCCGGCCTTTATTACCAATAGCCCCCTCTTTCTGCATTCGTCAACCGACTTCGACGGGTCGTCCTTCATTCGCGCGCCGACTAACAAACCCGTGCCTCTTATGTTGTCGATGGACCGGAATTTACCGGCTAACGCCGCTAATTTCCCCTTCAGGTAATCGCCGTTTGCCTGTACTTTGTCTAAAAATTTCTTATCGCTCACTATGTCCATGACCTTTGAACCCAAAGCGCAGGCTACCGGATTTCCGCCGAAGGTCGTTCCGTGGTCTCCCGGGGAGATGCAGGCGGCTACGTCGTCGATACAGAGCACCGCTCCCAGCGGCAGGCCGCCGCCTAAAGGCTTCGCCAGCGTCATTATGTCGGGGGTTACGCCCGCCTGTTCATGGTACCACAGCGTACCCGTCCGGCCCATCCCGCACTGTATCTCGTCGAATATAAGCGAAATCGTGTGTTCGGCGGCGTACTCCCTCAAAAAGCGCAAAAACTCAACGCTTGCCGCGTTGACACCGCCCTCTCCCTGCAACGGCTCCACGATAATCGCCGCGAAGTCGTATTTGTCAAGCGTGGCTTTAGCGCATTGAATGTCGTTGAACGGAGCGTAGTGAAAACCGTCGGGAAGCGGCCCGACGCCCACATGAAACTTCGGCTGAGCGGTCGCGCTCAGCGCCCCGTAAGTCCTCCCGTGAAAACCGTCCGAAAAAGAGAGCACGTGAAACTTTTGCGACGAAACCCCGGTTCCGCGCTTCCTCGCAAACTTTATCGCCGCCTCGTTCGCCTCCGTCCCGCTGTTGCACAGAAAAACTTTTGTGGCGAAACTGTGCTTAACCAACCGCGCCGCCAATTCAATTTGCGGCTCGTTGTAATAAAGGTTCGACGTGTGGATAATCCGCCCGCCCTGAGCGCCCAATTCCTTAAGTAGCGCCGGATGGGCGTGACCGAGCGCGTTCACCGCGATACCGGCGCCGAAATCCAGATACTCCTTGCCGTCCGAGTCGTAAATGTATATGCCTTTCCCACGAACAAACGGCGCCCCGCCGCGCTTGTAAGTAGGGACGAATATCTCCTCCGGGGACACATCCATCGTTATTTTTGGCATCTTTGCCTTCTTTACCGTCGCCGCCTTTACCTTTTTCACCGATGCCGTCTTTGTTTTCGTTACTTTTGCCGCCTTTGCCTTCATAATGTCTTAACCCCTTTCATTGTGTGGGTTGATTATTCGATAATTACTTTAGAATAGTAGTCCCCTTCGCCTTTTCCTCATCAGTCTCATCCATAAGCGTCGTAGGCCCGTGCCAACCGCAAATGTGTACCCGCGCCACCCCGGCTTCTACCGCCGCCGCCGCCGAACGCAACTTTGGTATCATGCCACCGGTTACGTCGCCGGAATCTATCAGACACTCTATCTCCGATATTCGTATAACCTTGCGCACCGAACCGCCTGTCTTCACGCCCGGCACGTCGGAGATGAAGATAAGGTCGCCGACCGTCATCGCTTTGGCCACCTCGCCGGCCGCCGAGTCCGCGTTGACGTTAAAAATTTCCCCGTTAGTCCCCGGCGAAACCGGCGAGATGACGGGGATGTAGCCGGCGGAAAAGAGGGCAAGGATAATGCCGCCCCTCACGCCGCCGCGAATCTCCCCCACGAAGCCGATGTCCCGGCCGTTCACAAGCAGCTTTTCGGCGGTGAGCAACCCGCCGTCAACCCCGCTAAGACCAAGCGCCGGAACATCCTTCTTGACTAATTCGTGAACTATCCGCTTGTTGACATCCCCGGACAGCACCATCTGGACGACCCGCACCGACTCCGCGTCGGTTACACGCATCCCCTCTACGAAAACGGATTCTTTGTTCAGCTTGTCAAGCTGCCGCGCAATGTCCTTGCCGCCCCCGTGCACGACGATGGGGAGGTAGCTTTTGAAGAAACCCTTGACGCTCTCCGCGAACTCCTCCAATAACCCCGGCGTGTCCACCGTAGAGCCGCCTATTTTTATCACCGCCGTTCCCGCCATAGCCTGTTTCCTTGTTTCATTGAGGTTCTTATTATATTTTTTGAACCAAAACCCTTCCAAAACAGCGTTTTCCTTTAATATATGGAACGTATTCTTTATCATCTATAAGTTTATATCCTGTTTCCAATAAGCCGCTTACAATAGGATAAACACCTACCGCGAACGGTTTTTTGTAATCGTTCGGAATATAATTATTATCTACCACTAACTTTTTAGAATCATCATACTTTTTATATTTCTCCGGTATGTCCTTAAGCGGCATTATTTTGATATTTTTATATTTCGGTCTGTCTTTTACAGA
>JAITCM010000122.1 GCA_031283085.1 Chitinispirillales bacterium
ATATGTGCCGGTTCTTTCTATTCTCCAGTTGTCCCCATAAGAACTGGAGTAGCCGCGGTCAAGGTCATAAACCGTGCCGTTCGACAGAAACTGGTAACCTTCATAATAAGAACCGGCGGAGCGCGACCACCCCTGGCCGGACGAAAGAACGAGGCTGCCGCCGCTCCCTCCGGTGGAAGGAGAGTCGAATGTTACGCCCGACGTCGCCGTGAGGTGCATCCTGTCTCCGCCAAGCGTCAGCGTCAGCGAACTGCCGGAAACGGTGTACGTCCCGGTCTCAGTCCACGTTCCCTCCCAAATAACGGCGATATTGGCGCCGCTTGTCGTGTATGTGCCCTGTCTCTCTACTTGCCAGCGCCCCGCGCCGATATAACCGTAGTCGAGGTCATAAACCGTGCCGTTTGACAGAAACTGGTAACCTTCCTTGTGGGCACCGTCACTGCCGGAATTATAGGACCACGCATAGCCGGACGAAAGGACGAGGTTGCCGCCCGTACCGTTGTTGACGGGGGGCGCCGTGAAGTTTATGCCCTGCGTCCTCGCGAGCACCGCGTATTCTCCGTTGGGACCGCCGGATAGCGTCGCCGTCCCGCCGTCTTCGGAAAGCGTAACCGTGTATGTTCCGTACATGATATTGTTACCGGTTACCGTGACAGTATATTCATTCAGCGTATTATTCGGCGTTACCGTATATGTGCCTTCGCCGTCCGCCGCCCACACCGTTCCGGTATGATATATCATAAAAACGCGCCCGTCCGCGCCAAAATAGACGCCTCCGCCGACCACCTCGTCAACAAACATCCACGCCTCGCCGTTACTGTTTACAAAGGGGTTGTCCACAAAGCCGGAGCCGCTGTTGTTAGACCCGCACCCGAACAGTATCATACCGGAAAAAACAACCGCCGTCAGGCTGAAAAACACGCGCGCCCTACCGCTAAACAGACCTTTCATTACCGCCCCCCTTTTTAAGATATGTCAAACGAATTTTGTAAAAACGCCCCCCCCGCGCCGGCGCCGTTTCAACACGTTCAACGCGCTTCTATTTCTATAATATAGGTTCGGAAGGGTTGAAAGTCAACAAAAAAATAGTTTTTTTAACCTTGCCGCCCGCCGGGGCGGAAATCCCAAGACCCCGCCCCGGCGCCGCGCGCCGCCCCTCCGCGGAGGGGCAGGGGCGGTGTCTTTTGACGTTCCTTATCTTAACATCCGTCTAAAAATGTGTCGATTTTTATCTTTCGGCGCCGCGCAAATATTAATTTATAGGCAGCGCGGCGGCAATCCCCCGTCAAGAACGCCAATTCAACGCAAGGAGCAAACCGATGACCGATACGCTGAAAATTCTGTCGGGTAACGCGAATATTCCGCTGGCCAAGGCTATCTGCCAGTACGCCGGGGTAAAACTCGGCGAGTGCGAAATCGTCAAGTTCAGCAACGAAAACCTGAAGGTAAAGATATGCGACAGCGTGCGCGGTCAGGACGTCTTCATCGTGCAGCCCTCCTGCCCGCCCGTAAACGAGGGCATAATAGAGCTTTTGATAATGATAGACGCCGCCAAGCACGCGAGCGCCGGCCGCATAACGGCGGTGGTTCCGTACTTTCCCTACGTGCGTTCCGACAAGAAAGACGAGCCGCGCATCTCCATCACCGCGCGCCTGATGGCCGACCTGCTGCAGACGGCCGGCGCCGACAGGGTGATGACCATGAATCTGCACTCCCCGCAGATAGCGGGTTTCTTCAGGATTCCGGTAGACCACCTGCTGGCCGGAAGAATACTTTGCGAGCACTTCAAAAAATGCGGCACCGAGAACACCGTGGTGGTAGCCCCCGACGCCGGCAGCGCCAAGCGGGCCGGCGCCTACGCGGTACGTCTGGGCCTGCCGCTGGCCATACTGGACAAACGCCGCCACGACGACACGGAAAGCCCCGCCATCCAAAACGTAATAGGCGACGTAAAAGGCAAACGCGCCCTCATATTCGACGACGAAATAGCCACCGGCGGCTCAATATTGGAGGTGGTCAAGGCGCTGGACAACCTCGGCGTGACGGAAATATCGGCCTGCTGCGTACACGCCGTGCTGTCCGCAAACGCGCCGGAGAGACTCAGGAACTCGTCGCTGAATCAATTCGTGGTGACGGACTCGGTATTCATCCCGGAGGAGAAGAAGTTCGACAAAATGACGGTAATCTCGGTCGCGGAGATGTTCGCCAAGGCGATTATGTATACGAACAGGGGGACGTCCATCAGCGGGCTTTATAACGGGTATTGATAAAGATGATAAATTTGACGATAGGGCAATCCGGGCACGGTTCGCGTTTAGACCGGTTATTACGCAAAAGGCTGCCGCTGCTAAGCCTCTCCGCCGTATACGGATTAATACGCCGCGGCAGCGTGCGCGTCGACGGCCGCAAGGTCAAACAGGACCACCGCCTGTCCGAGGGCGAACAGTTGGAAATAGACGTTGACGAATCGGAATTTTCGGAACAGGAGCGCCCGCAAAACGCGCTTATCAAGTTGACAAAAACAGAATTCTTCAAACGCAATTTTCACGTGCTGTTCGAGGACCCGTCCGTCTTGGTCTGCAATAAACCCGCCGGCCTGGTCGTCCACCCCGGCAGCGGCCACAGGCACAGCGATAATCTCATCGACCTGGCCGCGGCATACATTCTGTCAACGCGCGACAGCCTGTCTCCCGACCCCCCGGTGTTGATGCACCGCCTCGACCGCGACACGTCCGGCGTCATACTCTTAGCAAAAAACACCGGCATAGCTCGCCGGCTCCACGAAGAAATGCGCGCCGGCAGGTTCAAAAAACAGTACGCCGCCGTTGCCCACAACCGCCCGCCGGAGTTTGAGGGTACGGTGACGCTGGGCATGAGGCGAAACGACCGCAGCCGCACCGGCATGAAAATGAGCGTCTCGGAAGACGGCGAGGGCTTAGCGGCGTCGAGCACATCCTACAAAATCGCCGAATACCGGAACGATATGTCGCGTTTGGAAATATTGCTGCACACGGGAAAGACTCATCAAATACGGGTGCATCTGGCGCACCTGAAGTCGCCTGTTCTTGGGGATGAGCGGTACGGGGACCGTAGGCTGGACAACCTTTTTTTCGCGTCGTCGCAATTGCCGCGCCGCCTGTATTTGCACGCGCACAAGTTGAGCTTTCCGCACCCTAAGACCGGGAAGACGATGACCGTTACGGCGCCGGTGCCGAAAGAATTCGGGCCGGCGTTGGGGTAAAAGGTTTTTACTTTCACCGACATAGCGGAGAAACCGAAACGGCCGTATGTACGACAAACTCTTAGTATTCTCCGTCCTCCTCTTCTCCGTCTTCGCCGTTCCCCTGATAGCCGGCAGGACGAAGATTCCGGCCATCGTCTTCTACATCCTCTCCGGCGTGCTCTTCGAGCGCTTCATTTTCAAGCTTGAGACCATAAGCGAGTCTTTCGGCCTCTTTTCCGAGGTGGGCAAGCTCTACCTGATGTTCATCGCCGGCGTTGAGATAGACATATATCTGTTCAAGAAAAACGCCGCCAGGAGCGCTCTCTTCGGGGCGCTCTCCTTTGTCGTGCCTCAGGTTTTGGGAACGGCGGTCATATTCTGCGTCTTCGGTTACTCTATGAACGCCGCGCTCCTCACGGCAAGCCTATTCGCCTCGCACACGCTTTTGTCGCTCGGCATCATAAACAAGTTCGGCGTGGGAAACTCGGAGCCGGTCTCCGTGGTCGTGGGGGCCACTATCATCTCGGATGTCGCGGTGCTGGGGCTGCTCGCCGTAATCGTCGACCTCGCCAGGGGGCACGACATCCCGATACGTTACTGGGTCATGCTCTTCGGCGGATGGGCGCTCTTTATATGCGCCATACTCTACCTCCTCCCCAAAATCGCGAGACGAGTATTTAGCGTATGTTCCGAGGACGGCTACGCGCAGTTTCTCTTCGTCTTCGCCGCGGCCTGCCTGCTCTCCTGGGCGGCGCATTTTCTGCGCCTCGAATCGCTCATCGGCGCCTTCTTCTGCGGACTGGCTCTCAGCCGGCTTATACCCAACCACAGCATACTGACCGCAAAAATCAACTTCGTCGGGAACACCGTCTTCATCCCGTTCTTTTTCATCTCCGCCGGAATGCTGATAGACCCGAGCTACTTCGTAAAGAGCGGCGACGCGCTGATTCTCGCGTTTGTCCTTACCGCCCTCGCCATTGCCGCGAAGACCGGCGCCGGTTTTATCTGCGGGAAGATGTTCAGGTTCTCCACGGACGCGATACTCATGACCTCCGGTATGACCATACAGCAGGCCGCCACAACCATAGTCTGCGCCGTTATCGGCTACGAGGCCGGCGTTCTAAACGAGACGATATTCAACGCGGGGATGCTGCACATACTCCTCACCTGCACTATCGGCGAGGTAATCTCCGTGCACTACGCGGAGAAGTACGCGCGAAGCCTTCACGCGAAAACCGGCGGGTTCGGCGCGGTTGAGGGCGGCAAAACGCTGGTCTTCATACCCAACGCGGCGGCCTGCGGCGGCCTTTTAGACTTTGCCTGCCTCTTTAGACACTACGCTAAAACGTACATGATATCGCCGCTGGCGCTGGCGTCCGACAGCAAGGAGTCAACCGCCGAGGCGGAGACGATACTCGGCATCTGCATGAACCACGCGCGGGAATTGGAGGAAATCTACCGCCCGGAGATGCGCATAGCCGGCAGCGCGGCGGACGGCATCCTCCACGCGGCGGCGGAGACGCGGGCGGGAACGGTCGTCTGCCCGCTGGAGCACCACAGCCGCGCGTTAATCGACGAATGCGAATCCCGCCTGGTATTCGTCGGGATAACGCAGAGGATATCCATGACAAAGCGATTGCTGGTGGTCTTCATGCCCACAAGCGAAAACAGGCCCGACCTCGCGTTATTGATGGCAGAAATCAAACATTTGTCGCAGCAGGTAAGCGCCGAAATCGTCTTCCACATCTCCGAGTACCAGCGCGAAAAAATCGGCGCGGTGATTGACAAGTACCTGAAAGGCGGCGTGAAGTGCGTAACAAACGTTATGAACCACTGGAACGCGGTCAAGCGCGGCCTGCCCGAAAAGATAAAGGCGGGAGACGCGGTGGTAATATCGATGGGGACAAGGCAGAAGCTCTTCCGCCTGCCGTCGGCGGACAACTACCCTTTCCACCTGGCGCGGCGGTTCAAGGAAAACACCGTGGCCGCCGTCTACCCGCCGCTCTCTTTGGTAGGGGCCGGCGAGAGCGACGAAGCGGCGCTGTTCCACGACGAATCGCCGCGCGGCGCGGCGGCGACGGACGACCCGGCGCCGGAAGCCGTTGACACCGAGGGAAACTCCTTAACGGAAATCTCCGCCGCCGTAGCCGGCAAAATCGGGGCCGGGGCTAACGACCTCTACGATTTGCTGCTATCGAGCATAGAACTCTATCCGGTGGAACTGGCGCCCGGAACCGTCCTAATCCACGCCCACACGGAACTGGTCGACACCCCGCGAGTCTTCGCGTGGCGTCAAGCGGAGAGGGCGAACATCGCGCCGACGACAGCGGCGCCGAGCGTATTGATTATCGTATTGAACCCAATCCACGGCGACCCGCAGACGCATTTGAAGACGCTGGCGAGGGTTGCGGGGATGTTTATGGAAACAGGAAGCCGATGAATTTGGTTTCGGCGGCGGTATTTATTATATTTATCCGTTGATGATTATCGACGGCTATTGTCGATATTGCGGGGACGGCCCCGCGCGGCCGCCCCGTTTTTAAGGACAAATAACGATATGTCAACCGACAGCCGGCTTAACGAAATTATAGACGGTATCGCCGTCCGCGCCCGCGAAGCGTCGCTGCTCTTACAGGAGCGCCCTGCCGCGAGTATAGACAAGGCCTTACTGCTCATGGCCGACCGCCTTGAGTCGGATATGGCGCGCCTTCAGGCGGAGAACTCCAAAGACCTGGAGGCCGCCAAAGCCAAGGGGTTGCCCGCGGCTGTGGCAGACCGCCTCACGCTCTCCGGCAAGGCGCTGGCCTCCATGATTCGCGGGTTGCGCGAGGTGGCCGCCCTAAGCAGCCCGGCAGGCGAGGTTTACGACGGGCGGACGCGGCCTAACGGGTTGAAAATAAGCAAGATGCGCGTTCCCATCGGAGTTATCGGAATTATCTACGAGGCGCGCCCGAACGTTACGGTCGACGCCGCGGCCATCTGCCTGAAAAGCCGCAACGCGGTCATCCTGCGCGGCGGGTCGGAGGCGTTTTTCTCCAACAGCGCGCTCTGCGAACTGTTTTCCAAATCGTTGTCCGATACCGGCTTACCCGCTTCGGCCCTGCAGTTTATCCCGACTACCGACAGGGCGGCTGTGGAGCTGCTCCTGCAAAAAGACGCCCACATAGACCTCATCATCCCCCGCGGCGGGGAGAGCCTGATACGGACGGTCGTGGAAAAATCCCGCATACCCGTCATCAAACACTACAAAGGCGTGTGCCACGTCTTCGTCTCCGCGAACGCCGATATGGATAAAGCCGTGCCGATAGCCGTAAACGCCAAAGTACAGCGCCCAAGCGTATGCAACGCGATGGAGACGCTGCTGCTCGACGCCGGGCTTGACCCGCAAAAAAAGAAGCGCGTCATTAACGCCCTTATCGACGGCGGAGTAACCCTCTTCGGGGACGCGGAGAGCCGGAAGCTGTCGGACAAAATAGGGGCGGTTGACGAAGAGGCGCTGTACGGCGAATACCTTGATTTGCGCCTGTCGGTCATTACGGTAAACGGGGTAGACGGAGCGATAAACCACATCAACAAATACGGCTCGCGCCACACCGACAGTATCGTCACCGAATCGGAAACGGAGGCGGAGGCCTTCGTGTCGCGCGTGGACACCGCCTCGGTAATGGTAAACGCCAGCACGCGATTCGCCGACGGCGGGGAGTACGGGATGGGGTGCGAAATCGGAATATCAACCGACAAACTGCACTCACGCGGGCCTATGGGCGTCGAGGACTTGACAACGTACAAATGGGTAGTCCGCGGAAACGGGCAGGTGAGGGAGTGACGCATATAACACATTGTCCGGGCTGTGATTGACAGGATTATAGGGGTTCGTAACTGAAAGTTAAATTAGGTGCAACGTTTAATTGTTTGAGGTATAATTTGCGACCCGGCGCGGAAAGTGGTATATTAAAAGGTGTGGATAGAAACAGCATAAGTTCACCGATAGAGGCGGGGCGTACCGATGGCGCAGGCGAGCCGTGGGCTATAGCGCGGCACGGCAAACCGCTCAACGACAGGCAACAAGCGCTTTTAGATAAATTGCCCGACTATGACAGTAAGGCTGAGGTCGATAAAAGCGACGTTTCAATGATGGATTTGGCGGCTTTGACGGCGAAGACCGGGGACGAATTCGCGATGTTTACGCTGGGGTCACGGCGGATGGTTGTGAGGGGAGATTTTGAACACGTGGACGTTGATGCGGTAAAAGCGGCGGGAATGAACACTCATGGGTATAAGTGGAGCGGGCATACTCACGTGAAAGCAGGGGATTTGTTACCGTCAGATGGGGATCGAGTGGTATTGGGGGCTTTTGAGCAAGAGGGTAGCGTAATATACGATTCTGAAGGCCGGCATAGAAGATTTTTTATATAGGGGGGCTATAAAAATATGTACAGAATTATCAAAAAGTATAAGGATGAAATTGAGAAATATTGCCTAACTAACAATATTTCGGTTGGCAATGTCTTTTCATCGTCGGTATCGGAAGACGATGAGAGTGTGTTTATACTAGCTCCTATTGACCCTGAGCGGGCAAAGCGCGGATTAGCCGACAAAGTTCCTTCACTAGTAACTTTGAAAATATTTCTCGAAGACAGCAAGCTCCGCTTCGAACAGACCGAGCATACGCGCAAGTATTTGGGCGCTGAGGAAGAGCGCGATGTTGTCCGCACGCCGCGAGTTGCGGTAGCGGTTTAAGAAAGCGCGAATCTAAGGCAAACGCTGAAAATAATAACGACACGCTGGTAAACGGGTTCGTAAGATTAAAAACATTAACCTCAAGGACATAACAGTAATGGGATTAATCGACGCCGTAAAATTCAACGATGCCGGGTTGGTCGCCGCCGTCGCTCAAGACGCCGGGACGAACCAGGTTCTGATGGTGGCCTACATGAGCCGCGAGACGCTCTCCGAAACGCTTGAGAGCGGCGATATGGTCTATTGGAGCCGGAGCCGCCAAAAGCGATGGAAGAAAGGGGAGACCTCAGGGCATGTCCAAAAAGTACGGGAGGTATACATCGACTGCGACGGCGACGCCCTGCTGTTCAAAATCGACCAGTCGGTCGCGGCCTGCCACGAGAACTATTTCTCCTGCTTCTTCAGGCAAAACGTCGGCGGCGAATGGAAGGTTATCGCCGAGAAGATGGAGTAGGTTTTTATATGTCCGACGCAAAAAACGACACTTCGCGCCCGCAATACTCCCCCTACGTGGAGATTTCCCTCGACAACCTGCTTCACAACTCGGCGCGGATACGCCAAGCCTTGCCGCGGGAAGTCGGCATTATCGCCGTAGTCAAAGACAGCTCATACGGCTGCGGCGGCCTGTTGATAGCCGAGACGCTTGAGCGCGGCGGCGATGTCGCGTTTTTCGCGGTCGCCCGCCCGGTAGAGGCAATCGCCCTCAGGAAGTTCGGGATAACGCTTCCTGTTTTGGTATTGGGAATGGCCGCCGAAGAGGAACTGCGCCACGGGGCCGATAACCGCGTAACTTTCGCGTTAAACGATTTGAGCGAGATTGACAGGTGGGAATCCTGCGGGGTAAACGTAAACTTCCATCTGAACATCGATACCGGCATGGGCCGCATGGGGCTTCTGCCGGATGAAATCGACACATTAATCGACAGATTGAACAAGGCGCGCAACATACGTATCGGCGGCGCCTTCACCCACATGGCAAACGCCGACGAGCCGAACACGCGGACGGTAGCCCGTCAACTGGAAAGGTTTCAGGGCGGTATCGATAAACTCCGCGCCGGCGGGCACCCGCCGGCGCATATCCACTACGGGAATACGGCGACGTTCCTGCGCTTCCCGTTGAACGGCTGCACGCTGGCGCGCCCCGGAATCGCGCTCTACGGCTGCAAGCCCGACCCGGCGCAGGAGTTCGACATAGACCTGAAACCCGTAGCCTCGCTTATTTCGCGCGTTGTCAAGATGAAAAAAGTTTCCGCCGGAACGCCCGTCTCCTACGGCGGGAACTACGTTACCGATACCGACACGTGGATAGCCACAATTCCCGTCGGCTACGCCCACGGCCTGCCGCGGTACCTAAACGGCAAAGGCTCGGTGCTGATAGGCGGCAAACGATACCGCATAGCCGGAAACGTGACGATGGACTACATAATGGCGGACGCCGGCCCCGCCCCGTCCATATCCGTAGGCGACGAGGCAACGGCCATAGGAACGCAAGGCGGCGAATCCGTCACGCCCGACGACGTCGCGCTCATCGGCAACACTATCGGGTATGAGGTGCTGTGCAACCTGGGAACGACGATAGACCGGTTCTACACGCGAAACGGGAAGGTCGTTTGCCATGAGCCGGGCGCCGTTTATTAGGCCGGGAATGTTAATAAATTATAATTTTTACGCGGCCTGCGGATGATTAGACCGGGGGTGGCGTGAGTGCTGTTTATATTTTTAAAAATTTGACTTTGAAAACCCGATATTATTATATTTAATTGGGTATATGAACGCGGCGCTTGCGGTAGGGCTGGGCTATATGCGGTTTTCGGCGCGGTACAAACACGTTCTGAAAGGAGGCCGATAATGGCCAAGAATGTATCAAAAACGGTAATACGCAAAGACCCGGCTAACTTGTCGGAGAAACCGAAAAAACTGTCCAAAGCCGGCGAATGGCGCAAGGCGCATCCGAGAGGGATTTGCGAAATCCTCGATATGAGAGCGGTATTGAAATGAAGCGCTATTTCATTGACTCCAACATTCTAATTTTTTATATGTCCGAAGATGACGATGATATTTCTGCGGAAGTCCAAGATATTTTGAGTAACCACAATAATCTTATATCCATACCGTCACGGTGCGTGGAAGAAGTAATACATTTACAGCAAAGCGGTAAAATTAGAATCAAACAGTGGAAATCAGCCGAAGACATCGTTGACTTTATCACCGACGAATTGAACTTCGGAATCAAACACACCGGAAACGAACACCTAAGAACGCTCGCGAAACTGCCACTTTTTCCCGACCATAAAGATCCGATAGACAGAATTGCCATAGCACAGGCCATAACCGAGAAAACCGGCATTATAAGCAGCGATACAAAATTTCATTACTACAAGAAATACGGTCTTGACTTGGTTTTCAATAAAAGGGGACGATAACAAAATCGGGGTGGGTGTGGATGATTAGACCCGGGGGCAGACATTCCAGGGGATACGCCGACAAGATACGCGAAACCTCCGCCCGGTCGCGCTCCTCGGAGACCGCCCGCAGCCGTGGGATTGCCAAAGCCGCGAGGGCGCATATTACCATGACGGCCGCCGCCACGCCCGACGGTGTGACGCTTTTTGACCCGCCCAGAACGCCGTTATCGCTCACAACGATTCCCCCTGTCCGCCCAACTGACAGTACATCTTTTCGAGTAACTTCGTTTCCGCCAGTACGCCGTTCGCTTTGTACAGCATCCTGAACGCGGCGCTTATCCTCTGCTCAAACGCCGCCGCGCTGCCGCCCGCCGCGTTCCCCTTGCCCCCGTTGCCGGCCAATTCCTTCGCTATGTTGAAAAACGTGTTCGTGAACGTCTTTAGCCCCACGACGTCGGATTTGTCCAACGCGAAAAGATGCTCCGCAGTGTTGATTTTCTCCTTTGCCGTTCTCGCGGATTTTACGATACGGTCGCACTTGGCGAGATAAACCGCGTTTCGCTCGGCTTTAATCTCCGCTTCCTTTTCTTTTTCCCTTTCGATGGCGCTGTCGTACTCCCACAGCTTGAAATTCAAAGATAACAGCTCGCTGTCTTCCAATGAGCTTAACATCTCCTTTTTGAATGCCGACAACGGTGTTGACGCCTTATTGTCGGCGCTTCTTTTGAAGACGTTGTTCACCTTGTTGCGCCAGTTCTTCAGCAGAAGATACGCTTCGCAGCAGGATTTGTAGCGCTGGAAAAGGTCGGGGTTCATTCGCGGTCGTTCCTTGTTTCTTTTGCCCGGATAAAGAGCGGCGCGGGGCTAAGATTCCCAGCGCCGAGTAAGGTGGACATTA
>JAITCM010000028.1 GCA_031283085.1 Chitinispirillales bacterium
TTCTTTGACCGTTATAACACCCGACGTCCCCACCAGTCCTTGGGGTATCGCTATCCAAAAGACGTTTTTATGGTAGGGGGTACACACTTAAAGGCGGCATAATGTATATTTAAAAAGTAAAACAACAGACAAAAGCAACATAACTTTAACACACAGGAACCACCTTAAATCGTTCCGAAAAACTGTCTAAAAAATTAGACCACCTCACGGTTTGCCTGTGTCGGAATGTATATTATAGGCAAATGTTCACCGGACTTATTGAGACCACCGGCGTTATCGCCTCCGTTAGTTTGCGCGGCGGGGCGGCGGAGCTGCTCGTTAAACCCGACGCCGCCGATTTCGTTGTGGAAATCGGCGCTTCCGTGTCTGTTGACGGGGTGTGCCTGACGCTCGAAAGGCGGGACGGGGCGGGAGGGCTGTTCTTCACCGCCGTGGCGGAGACGCTGGGGCGCGCCTCTTTCAACAGGGCTTTTGCGGGCCGCCGGGTCAACATGGAGCGGGCAATGCCGGCCGGCGGCCGTTTGGACGGCCATATCGTACTCGGCCACGTAGACGCGGCGGGTCGGATAGTATATGACGAAAAGGCGGGCGTAAGCGTTGTACGGACTATAGAGATACCGGAAGACCTGTACCCGCTAACCGCCGAAAAGGGGTCGATAGCCGTAGACGGTATAAGTTTGACCGTAGTGAGGGCCGAACGGGGCTCGGTATCAATATCGCTTATCCCGGCGACGATGGCCGGTACGACGATGGGCGATAAAAAGGCCGGCGACGGCGTAAACATAGAGTGCGACGTTTTAGCGCGTTACATATACGGAATGATTCGGGCCGGTGTGCCGGTCAATTCCGTATTACCGGTCAATCGGAAAGAGGCGCTTGTCGATAAGATGGAGAGGTTGGGATATTAGTGGACGCAATGAAAACATTCGGCGAAATAGAATCCGTAATCTCCGATTACCGCGACGGCAAGATTGTCATAATCGTGGACGACGAGGAGCGTGAGAACGAGGGGGACTTTGCCTTTGCCTCGGAGCGCTGCACGCCTGAGAAAATCAACTTCATGGCCACGCATGGCCGCGGCCTCATCTGCGTTTCAATGGAGGGGCGCAGGTTGGACGAGCTCGGCATTCCGCTCATGGTTTCGGCTAATACGTCGCGATTCGAGACGGCGTTCACCGTTTCCGTGGAGGCGCGGGAGGGGACTACCACAGGTATCTCCGTCCATGACAGGGCGGCCACCGTGCTCAAGCTCGTCGACCCCAAGAGCGTTCCGGGCGACTTTGTCATGCCGGGGCACACATTCCCCATAAGGGCGCGGGAGGGCGGCGTTTTGGTGCGCAGCGGGCAGACCGAGGCCTCCGTCGACCTGGCGCGGCTTGCCGGGCTTACCCCGTCGGGGGTGATATGCGAGGTGATGAACGAGGATGGGACGATGGCCCGGATGCCGCAGCTTGTTGAGACGGGGAGGCGGCATGGGATTAAGATAATATCGGTGGTGGACATCATCCGCTACCGTACCGCCCATGAGCGGTTTGTCAGGAGGGCGGCGCAGACGCGGCTGCCGACGGCGTTCGGCGAGTTTAGGATGACCGCCTACGAAGACGGGCTGACCGGCGCGGCGCACATCGTCTTGCAGTCGGGGGAGATTGATTCCGAAAAGCCTGTGCTGACCCGTGTTCACTCCGAGTGTTTCACCGGCGACCTCTTAGGCTCGCTGCGCTGCGACTGCGGCGAGCAGCTGCATACCGCGATGCGCAAGGTGGCGAACGAGGGCGGGGTCATCCTCTACCTGCGCCAGGAGGGGCGCGGCATCGGGCTTGTCAACAAACTCCGCGCCTACGCCTTGCAGGACGGCGGCATGGACACCGTGGAGGCCAACGAGCATCTGGGTTTCGCGCCGGATTTGCGCGACTACGGCATAGGGGCGCAGATATTGGTTGACTTGGGGATACGGAAGCTGCGGTTGATGACCAACAACCCGCGCAAGATTGTGGGATTGCAGGGATACGGGCTTGAGGTGACGGAGAGGGTGCCGATAGAGGTGAGTCCGGGGCATGAGAACAGGAAGTATCTTCATACAAAGAAGCAAAAAATGGGTCACTTGTTTGAAGGGAGCAATGTATGCCAGTCGTAGTGCAGGGAATGTTCAACGGCGCCGGTAAAAAGTTCGGGATAGCGGCCGGCCGTTTCAACGAGTTTATCGTGGGAAAGCTGCTTGAGGGCGCCTGCGACTGTTTGGAACGTCACGGGGTAACGCCCGGCGACGTGACGGTCTGTTGGGTTCCCGGTTCGTTTGAGCTCCCCGCCGCGGTACAGCGTATGGCGCGGTCGAGGAAGTACGATGCCGTGATTGCGATAGGCGCGGTGATAAGGGGCAGCACGCCGCATTTTGATTATGTGGCCGCGGAGGTGTCCAAAGGGATTGCCAAGATAAGTTTAGACGAGGGGGTACCGGTAATATTCGGCGTCCTTACGACAGACACCATAGAGCAAGCGGTAGAGCGCGCCGGAACCAAAGCCGGCAACAAGGGCTGGGACGCCGCGCTGGCGGCCTTGGAAATGGCGGATTTGTTTACCAAAATATAATATCGATTTTGACTTTTTATTAAGGATTGACCGGTTTTGGAACAGGAACAAAAACAGGATTTGCCGCCGCCGCGCCGCGCCAGCCGCGAGTTGGCGTTACGTACGCTCTACGCCTTTGATGTGGGCGGCGGCGGTTCCTGGGAATCCACGATGGAGAACATAGCGGCGGCGGAGAACGACCCGCCTGGGGCTAAGGTGATAAAGTATGCCCAAACGCTGGTTGACGCCGCGGTGAGGAACCGCGAGCCGATAGACGCGATAATCGCGAATAAAGCGCTGCATTGGGAGCTGCGCAGGATGGCGGCGGTGGACAGGAACGTTTTGCGGATGGCCACGGCCGAGCTCATGTACGTCGAGGAGCGGGTGCCGTTTAAGGTCGTGATAGACGAGGCGGTGGAGCTTGCCAAGTCCTACGGTACCGACGATTCGGGCAAGTTCGTGAACGGCATCTTAGACTCCATACGCAAGGAGCTGTAACGGAAAGAGGGATATGGCTGTGGCGAAGAAAAAGCGTAACAAAGGGGGGCCGCCGTCGACCGCAGCTGCGCCGGCGGACATATCCGGGCGCCGTTCGCGGCGCGTTCTCATTTTGTCGATAGCGTTCCTCTGCCTCCTCTGCCTTATCCAGTTTTGGGGAATCCTGAGCGGAGGCATGAATTTTTGGGAGGACGCCGTGGAGGGGGAGTTCCCGGCCCGCGTATTTGCCCGGTTGGCGCTCTTCAGGGGCGAGTTCCCCCACTGGAACCCGTTCACATTCGGGGGGATGCCCTTTTTCTCCACCGGCGCCGGGATACTCTACCCGTTCTACCTGATACAGTCGCTGCTGCCGGTCGGCGGCGCGGTTACGTGGCGGGTCTTAGAGGCCGTTATCGTCCTGCACGTACTGATTGCCGGCGTCAATATGCTCGTCTATCTGCGCTTTAGGGGGCGGTCGAGCGCCGCGTCGCTCTTCGGCGCGACGGCGTTTATGCTCGGCGGCTATATTATTACTCACGTCATTCATCCGGGTATAATGTTTATAACGGCGTGGCTGCCGCTTATGGTACTGCTGTTGGAGAGGGGCGTCCGCGAGATAAAGCCCGCGTACGCCGTGATGGGGGGATTATTGCTCGGCTGCGTGATGCAGATGGGGCATGCCCAAGTCATGTTTTACACCGTTATTTTCCTGTTGACATACGCTTTGTTTCTCTCTTGCCTTTACGGTTTGAACGGATTGACGAAATCGACGGCGTCATCCGTATCGGCGACACCGGTATCTGCGACATCAAAATCCGTATTGACGCCGTATGAACCCGTACTGCGCCGAGTAGCGCTTTCCGCCCTGTATTTTATAATCGCCGCCGGGCTTTGTATGGCGCAGTATCTCCCGATATTTGAGGCGAGCGGGCACACGGTGCGCAGCAAATTCACCATAATCGACGCGAGCGAGGGGTCGCTGCAGTTCGTCCAGCTGCTCACGGCGCTGCTGCCCAAGCTCTTTGGAGCCTACACAGGCGGCGACGAATCGGTTCCGCGCTTCTGGCTTACCGACGCGTTCAGGCACGGGTACTACAACTACTGGGAGTCGTGTTTCTACTTCGGCGTGTCCACGCTTATACTCGCCGTTCCGTTCTTCCGCAAAATCAAAACCGACCGTACTTTGATGTTTGCCGCCGCGTGGATACTGTCGGCGTTTTTGGTGGCGCTCGGCGGTAACTTTTTCTTTTACAAGCTGCTTTTCTCGCTGGGAATACCGGGATTCAACTCTTTTCGGGCCACGCCGAGGATACTGTTCGTTTGGGCGTTTATCTTTCCGGTGATGGCCGCCGCCGTACTTGACGGCCTGAATGACATAAAGGCGTCAAATAAGTTACGAATAATATTGATTTCGCTTTGCGCCGCCGCCGCGATATTGGGATTAATCGCCGCGTTCGGGGGGCTGAAGCCGGTTTTCCCGCTCATAAACGTAACCGACGGCGGGGCAGACAGGGCGCGCTACGCGTCGACGCAGGGGATGCTGCTGCTTATCAACGCGTTGCTTTTAGGGGCGGTATTAATACTGTTCCTCAAAAACATCGTAAACGAGAAATGGGCGAAAATTCTCATGGTGGCCTGCGTCTCAATAGATATGCTGCTCTTCGCCGCCGGACAGCACATCACGCGCCGCGAGGGGGCCGACGTCGTCTTCAACAGGGCGCAGGGTATGGTGGAGGCGATAAAAAACATGGGCAAGGAGGAGATTTTCAGGGTCAACACGCGGCAGTACGCGGTGGAACCCGGCACGAAGCTGGGCAATAACACCGGCTTCATGATGATGCCGAGAAACCAGGGCTACGTGAGCGCCGTGGAAATCATGGAAGGGTACAACCAGTTTCGCCTGAAGAACGCGGTGCTGCCGCTCGACGCGGAGAAGTTCAACGTGATGCTCGACCTCATGAACATCAGGCACTACGTCAACCCGCGCTTAAAAGAGGGCGACAGGGACATTATGCTGCGCAACGAGACGTGTCTGCCGCGCGCCAAACTGTTCTATAAGGCGGCGGTTGTGGGCGCCGACGGCATTAATAATGACGGCGCTGTCGATTCGGCGATAATCGATTATATGAACGGCCCAAACTACGACCACCATAACGAAGTCGTCGTCGCCGACCCCGCCTTGGCGAAATTCACCGGCGGTAACGGGACGGGGGAGGTTAAAATCGTTAAATACGATTTCAATCGGATAGAGTTGGACGTTGATACGGACAAAGAGGCGATTCTATGGTTAAGCGAGATATGGTATCCGGCGTGGAAGGCCGCGGTCAACGGGAACAAAACAAAGGTACACCGGGCGAATTACGGTTTCAGGGCAATAACCGTCCCGGCCGGTAAATCCAAAGCGGTATTCAAGTTCGATTCGTTTATGTTTAACGCTGGGGCGATAATAAGCCTGTTGACATTATTATTATCATTAACATATTTGGGATTTATATTTGTCAAGAAGAAAAAGGCCGTATGAACATACTGATATTAAACTGGCGCGATATGCAGCACCCCGAAGCCGGCGGCGCCGAGGTACATCTGTTTGAGATATTCAGCCGTCTTGTCGCCGCCGGCGGCCACAATGTGACTCTGTTGACCACACGTTTCAAAGGCTGTGAGCAGCGTACGGTTTATCGCGGCATAGAGGTCTTACGGTACGGCAATAACTTTATATTCGACAGGCAGGCGCCGTCGTTCGTCAAAAAATTATTAAAAGACAGGCGCTTCGACTGCATTGTCGACGACGTCAACAAGCTCCCCTTTTACTCCAACAAGCGTTTCCCCGGCATTCCGTGCTGCGCTTTCTTTCATCACCTCTTCGGCCGGACGGTTTTTCAGTTGACGAATTTTCCGATGGCGCTCTACGTTTACCTTACGGAGAAGCGGTACGGGCGCAACTACGGGAAGGCGCCGTGCTGCGCGGTTTCGAGGAGTACCGCCGATGAACTGTTGAAACAGGGGGTTGACGCCGCCGGTCTCACGGTTATCGAAAACGGCATTGACGTTGATAGATATTGTCCCGACGAATCGGTGAAACGCGAGGATGATTTGCTGTTCTGTGTGGGGCGTGTCAAGAGGTACAAGCGCGTTGACAATATTCTTTCGGCGATGGGTATTTTGCGGGAATCCGGGCGGGCGCTGCGGCTTGTCGTGGCGGGTACGGGCGACGATTTGCCGCGTCTCAAAAGGCGCGCCGCCGAACTTGGGCTTGCCGGCGCGGTGGATTTCGCCGGGTTTGTCGACGAGGACAGGAAAATCGAGTATTTGAGGAGGGCGGCGCTCTTTGTCAACGCTTCCGAGAAAGAGGGGTGGGGGATTACGAATATCGAGGCGTCGGCCTGCGCCTTGCCGGTTGTGGCGAACGACGCGCCGGGGCTGCGCGATTCGGTGGTTGACAATGAAACGGGGCTGCTCTATAAGTCGAATGACATCGCGTCGCTTGCGGAATCGCTGAAAAGGCTGCTTGACCACAGGGAACTCAGGGAGCGTTTTGGGGCGCGGGGCCGCCGTTGGGCGGAGAATTTTTCATGGGACGTCAGCGCCGGAAAGGTGGAAGAGTGGCTACGGAAAATCGCGCGCGTAAGATAGCCTTGGACGCGGCGAAAATCGTCACTACCGCGCTGGTCGTCGTCGTCCTCGTCCGTAAGCTGGGGTGGGGGACGATAGTTGACACGGTGAGCGGGTCAATTCCGATGTGGCTCGCCGCCGCCTTCGCGGTATATTTTTTAAGTATCCTGCTCGGCGTGGTGCAGTGGCGTGTTATTTTGGAGAACAGGGGTTTGAGCCTGCCGTTTCCGCGGGTATTCAAATTGTATTTTGTGGGGATGTTTTTCAACAGTTTTATAGCCGGCGGAATTGTGGGCGACGTTGTGAAGGTCGCGTCCATACGCTCGCGGGACGGCAGGGGGATGGCCGGGCTTGCCGCCACCGTTTTAGACCGGTTTGCCGGGCTTTGGGCGCTGTGCGGTTTCGCGGTCATGGGGAGCCTTATCCTGCTAAACCGCGGGATGCTCACTCACGGCAGGGTGACGACCGCCGTGATAGCGCTCTTCGCCGCTTTCGCGCTCTTCGCCGGCATAATGCTCTTCCTCATGTTCAAACCGCTCCAGAGGCTCTTTTTTTCAATCATAGACAGGTACCCCTTTTTCACCAGGCTTAGATTAAAAGAGGTGGTCTCCGAGATGCTGATTGAGGCGCGGGATTTAAAACTCATGGTTCCGGTATTCGCGCTGGCCGCCGTCACGCAGTTTTTGCGGATATGCGCCCAAATCTCGACGGCCGCCTCCTTAGGCATGGTAACGGCGGAAAACTTTCAGTATTTTTTCGTGTTTGTGCCCATAATAGCCATGATGATGACCGTCCCGCTGCCCTTCGGGGTAAGGGAAGCCGCCGGAGGGGCGCTGTTCGCGCTGGCCGGATTCCAACGCGACACGGCGTTTATCATGGGCTTCCTGACGTCGCTTATAGGCATTGCCGTAAGCTCGCTGGGAGGAATCTTCTTTATTACGGAGAAGATTCATAAATCAAAAACCGGGAAAGAGACCTGAACAGGCCGCGGAATTTTAAAACGGATTAAGCCGGATATGAGCGGCATATATTATATTTAGTTCTTCAGGAATTATGGCCGGAAGCGCCTTTTCACTGATACGGTTTGGACGGCCCCGTTAGGGGCGCGTCGCTAAAGGAGCCGCAAAATGAGGCTGTCTCGCTCGTTGCAACAAAAGATATGGCCGCTGATACCTCTGCCGCTGGGGGTGAAAAGGGTCTTATGGCACAAGCTGTTTTTTAATAAAAACAACTTCGCCTATAAGGACGGCGACACAAAAAATGTCTTCTCAAAAATCTACTCCGACAACTTTTGGCTCTCAAAAGAGTCCCGTTCCGGGGGCGGCTCGCTCATATCGACCACAAAAACCGTCCGCGAAAAACTCCCGGCTATATGGGAACAATACGGAATTAAGACGTTCTTAGACGTTCCGTGCGGGGACTACAACTGGATGAAAGAGGTCGAAAAGAAAAACATAATCTACACGGGCGGCGACATCGTCGATAAACTGATAGGGCAAAACAACGAAAAATATTCCGGCGAAAACGTGTCGTTCAGGGTAATCGACATAACGAAAGACGACATTCCGACGGTCGATATGATACTTTGCAAAGACTGTTTACAGCACCTGTCTTACGAAAAAATATTTAGGGCGTTGCGGAATTTCAAGAATTCAAAGTCTAAATATCTGCTGACCACGTCGTATTCGGGCACCATATACAACTGGGACATATTAGACGGGGACTGCCGCCCGCTGAATTTGAGAAAGAAGCCTTTTTGCCTGCCGGAACCTTTAATGAGAATTCGTGAAAAGTCCGGAGGGGTTCAGGTTGACGGCGATAAGGATTTGTATTTGTACAGGATTGACGATATAAATGTATAGGAGGGATTTTCTTTGTCACAGGAAAAAACGGTAAGTACCGACAATGGCGTAGACGTCTCCGTCGTCGTTCCTCTTTACAACGAGAAGGAGAGTTTGTCCGAGCTGATGAGAGGCATAGACGATGCGCTCGGCAAGCGCGGGAAGAGTTACGAAGTCGTTTTTGTCGACGACGGCAGCGTTGACGGTTCTTATGACGAGGTCAAAACCTTGCGTGAGGCTTACGGTTCCGGCAAGGTAAAGGCGATACGTTTCAGCCGCAACTGCGGCAAGTCCGCGGCTCTAAGCGCCGGAATCGAGTACGCCGGCGGCGGCACCGTTATCACTATGGACGCCGACTTGCAGGACGACCCCGCCGCCATTCCCGAAATGCTCGCGAAGCTGGAAGAGGGCTGGGACGTGGTGAGCGGCTGGAAGAAGGTACGCCACGACCCCTTAGGCAAAACATTCCCGTCAAAGATATGGAACGCCATGACCTCAATGGCCGCCGGACTGAAACTGCACGATTTCAACTGCGGTTTCAAGGCCTATCGGGCCGGCGCGGCCAAAAGGCTCGAAATATACGGAGACCGCCACCGCTACCTGCCGGCGCTGGCGCACTGGGACGGGTGCAGGGTGACCGAGATAGCCGTTCCCCACCACGCGAGAAAATTCGGCAAATCCAAGTACGGCGCGTGGCGGATGTTCAACGGGGCCATGGATATGCTCACGCTGCTCTTCCTCAAACGCTACATGAAGAGCCCCATGCACTTCTTCGGGATACTGGGGATGCTGCTCATAGCCGTCGGGGCGGGGGTGCTCGGATACTTCGGCGTGATGTGGGCGTTAACCGGGGCCATGAGGCTCAGGCCGCTCACGTTATTGGCCATAGGGGCGATGGTGATGGGGGTGCAGTTCATATCCATAGGGCTTATCGGGGAGATGATTACAAACACCATGCAGGCTCGGCGGCAGTACAGCGTGCTGGAGAGGCTTTAACGCCCGTAACGCCGTAAAACGGGCGGCTTTCGGCGCGGCGAGTCCCTCACTTAAACGTCCATTTCTTATTCAGGATAAAGTTCAACGGTACCGTTATCGCCAAACTGATAAGCGGCGCAATGTACGCGGATACGCGCAGCAGGTCGACGAAAACGTACAGCATGATATTGCTCAGCGCCAAACCGGTAAAGGCGTATGAGACGTAACTTTTTAGAAGCGCGCCCCAAACGCCGCTTTTCCGCCGGTCATCGTCCGGCAACCGCTTAAAAACGTATTTGCTGTTCCAGAAAAACGAATTCAGCACGCTCACGATAAACGCCGCCACGTTGGCGGCTATGTAGTGTATGTTTACGTAGACCAGGGCGGAGTATATCGCGTAGGCTATGACGGTGTTGGAAAATCCCACTATGCCGAACTTGACGAACTGGGTCATAAAAATTCGCATATTACTTCCGCCATCCTGTCAATCATCTCATCGTTCATTCCCGGATACACGCCTACCCAAAAGGTATCGTTCATAATGCGGTCGGTATTGTCAAGCCTCCCGGCTATCCTGTAGCCGCCGCCGGATTTTCTCATTTCGTCAAAACACGGGTGCTTGACCAGATTTCCGGCGAACAGCGCTCTTGTTTGGATATTCTTGCTCTCTATATGTTTGACCAGCCCGTTGCGGCCGACCCCTTCCCGGCACGTAATCAGAAAACCGAACCAGCTGGGGTTGGAGCCGGGCGCGGGTTCCGGCAGGATTAATTTATCCGGCAAATCCTTTAATCCGTCGCGCAGCCGCCGCCAGTTGTGTTTGCGCTTTTCCACAAACGACGGGAACTTCTCTATCTGCGCGCAGCCGACGGCCGCCTGCATATCCGTAGCTTTCAGATTGTATCCGAAATGGCTGTAGACGTACTTGTGGTCGTATCCGGCCGGCAGTTCGCCGCACTGCCTGTCGAAGCGGCGGCCGCAGACGTTGTCTTTACCCGACGGGCAGACGCAGTCACGGCCCCAGTCGCGCATGGAGCGGACGATTTTATGCAGCAGCGGGTCGGCGGTGTAGACCGCCCCGCCCTCGCCCATGGTAAGGTGGTGCGGCGGATAGAAGCTGGATGTCCCGATGTCGCCGATTGTGCCGGTAAACTTTTCCGTTCCGTCTATGGTGTATACGGAGCCCAGCGCGTCGCAGTTGTCCTCTATCAGCCAGAGCTTGTGGGCGCGGCAGAACTCCCTCACAGCCTTTAGGTCAAACGGGTTCCCCAAGGTATGCGCCAGCATTACCGCTTTTGTTTTTGGGGACAGGGCGCTATCGAGCCGCGTTACGTCTATGTTGTACTGCGGGATGGTAACGTCAACGAACACCGGCGTCGCGCCGAACTGCGCTATCGGCGCCACGGTGGTGGGGAAGCCGGCGGCCACGGTAATCACCTCGTCGCCGCGCCCCACGGCGCGGCCGCCCAGCAGCGGCGATGTCAGCGCCATAAAAGCCAGGAGGTTGGCGGACGAACCGGAGTTCACAAGCGAACAGAACGGGACGTGAAGATACTCGGCAAGCCGCGCCTCAAAACGGTCGGTATAGCGCCCGGAGGTAAGCCAAAACTCAAGGGCGCTGTCGACTAAGTTGACCATCTCCCGCTCGTCGAAGACACGGGCGGCGTAGGGGATTCGCTCGCCGGCGCTGTACGGCGGTTTCCGCATAAACGTTTTATAGTATTCCCTCACGCTGTCCAGGATTTGTCCCGCGGCTTGGGATTCGGTCATTGATTCGAACATGCTTATAATATATATTTCAGCCGCCAGCCGACGCAACAAAAATCAATCTCTCCATGTCGGCCCCTGTTTTGAGCGTCCCGCCGTTGAGTATCTCCCCGGCGACGAGCGTCCGCGACGGCCGTCGCCGGCCTCGCCCTGCCCGACGACCCGCGCTTTGTCCGTCTCTTCCCTTACTTTCCGTAAACCTGTCCGACAATGAAATTTGACTTTTTAATTCTTTACACCCACTTACACAGTATTTTTATTATTTTTATTGTTTGCCATCCTAAATAACAGTAATGATTCGCAAACTTAGCAAATAAGGAACTTTATGAAAACTGCAGTGTGTGTGCGTGGAGGTATAAGTAATATCGTCCTTATCGCCGCCGTTACCGCGATAATCGGCGTCTTTGCGGATTGCGGACACTCCGGCGGGGCCGGCGGCGAGGCCGGCAAGGGGGCGCCGCAGCAGGCGCAGAAGGCGGCGCCCGGCGGCGGAGGCGGCGGCACGGGCGGCGGAGCGCGCCAACAAGGCCCTGTGCCGGTGGAGACGGCGGAGGTCGCCATACGCCCGATGGTTGACATCCGCGAATTCGCCGGAACGGTCAAGGCCGCGTACACGTATGTTATCTCCGCCAAAGTCGGCGGACGGCTCCTCGCCATCAACAAACGCATCGGCGACGCCGTCGCGGCCAACGAGTCTATCGGCCGCATAGACGACACCGAGTTCCGCAACGCCCTCGACGAAGCGCAGACCCAAGTCCGTGTCAGCCGCGCCTCGCTTGAGGAGGCCAAGGCGCAGTTGACGCACACCGAGCGCGAACTGGAACGGACTAAGGGGCTGGTGGGCAAGGGCATCGCCTCGCAGTCGGAGCTCGACGCCCAGGAGACGCAGATGGAGACGCAGAGGTCGCGCCACGAGCTTGCCAAAGCGCAGCTTGAACAGCGGCAGGTCGTCCTAAGCCAGGCGAAGACCAACTTCGAGTACACGCAGATAAGGGCGCTGCAGGGCGGCTTCGTCGCCGTGCGCCATGTTGACGGAGGGACGCTCATGTCGGTGGGCAGCCCGATTGTCACGGTCGTGGGGTTAGACACGGTGTTCGTGGAATTGGCCGTCACGGAGAAGGACTACCAGAGCATCAAGCAGGGAAAGACGGCATCCGTATCAACCGACGCCATTCCGGGGCAGGTTTTCGAGGGCGTAGTCTACCGCATGGCCCCCTACTTCCAGTCCGCCTCCCGCACCGCGACGGTGGAAATCGCCCTGAAGAACAACGCGAGGCTGCTGAAGCCCGGTATGTTCGCCCGCATCAACATAAAACTGAACGAAGACGCCGCGGCGCGGGTAGTCCCGTCGCAAGCGTTGGTAGAAAAAGACGGAAAATATTCCCTGTTCGTATTAGACGACTCCGCGACGGTAAAGAACGTCCCGGTACAAATAGGGATAAACGACGGCACGTTCGCCCAAATCCTGTCGCCGATGAATTTGGACGGAAAAGTAGTAACATTAGGCCAGCACTTACTGCGGCAGGGCTCCAGGGTGGTCATTCCGAATGGGTGACGAAATGATACTGTGCCTTGATACATTAGCGTTATAAATCCTATAAACTTTTTAGGGGAGTACTTTGTATGGCGGCTGTCATAAACCTGGACAATCCTATTGAAGTGCGGGAAGCCGGACTAAAAGCGCTGAACGCCGCGCTGGGATACAGGGGGGCGCAGGCCTTTATCGGTCAATACGAAAAAGTCGGCGATTTTACCGCGGAGAAATACGACAGGCCGGAGCAACCTTTTGAAAGGGTTCTCGCGAAAATCGAACAGGCAAGCGCCGATATCCGCGCGCGGCGTCACGGTACAATATGACAAAAGAATCCCCATTAATCTCCTTTACCGTCCACCGTCCGGTGTTGACCACGGTCATCTATCTGGTGATAATGGTGATGGGTATCTTTTCCCTCACCCGCCTCCCCATAGACCTGATGCCGGAGATAACGATGCCGACCATCACGGTGATTACGACCTACGAGAACGCGGGGCCGCTTGAGGTCGAAGAGCTCATATCGCGCCCAATCGAGTCGGCGCTCTCGGCGTTGCAGGGAATAGAGGAGATTACCTCCACCTCCACCGAGGGGCGCAGCATTGTGCGCGTGACCTTCCCGTGGGGGACCAATCAGGAGGCGGCGGTCAACGATATGCGCGACCGCATCGACAGGATACTGGGGGCGCTGCCCGACGGGGTCGACAGGCCGCTCATCCGCAAGTTCGACGTGTCGGCCATGCCCATTCTTAACCTCGGCGTGATGGCGCAGGGCAAGGACATAAACGAGATACAGCAGATACTTGAGGACCAGGTGCAGTACCGGCTGGAGCGTGTGCCGGGGGTGGCCACCGTTGACATCCGCGGGGGGCGCAAGAAGCAGGTGCAGGTGGCGCTTAGGGCGTCGAGCATGGAGGCCTACGGCATATCCACCGACATGGTGGTCGCGGCGCTGCAGAGGGAGAACAAGAACATTCCGGCGGGGTCGATAGTTTCGGGGAACCGCGACGTCGTCGTCCGCACGCTCGCGGAGTATTCGGGTGTAAGCGACGTGGCGGGGACGGTGGTCACCGTGAAGGACGGCGTGCCGGTGCGGCTGGCCGACATCGCCGACGTCTACGACGGATACGAGGAAGTCAAGTCGCTCGTGCGCATAAACGGGCAGCCGGGCATACGTTTGGCGGTCAGCAAGCAGTCGGGGAGCAACACGGTGGCGGTGGCCAACGGGGTGAAGCGGGAGGCGCGGCGGATAAATCAGGACATCCCCGACATAGAGATGATTACGCTCATAGACAACGCCGTGTACGTGGAGCGCGCCATGATGTCGGTGGCGCAGTCTTTGCTTTTGGGCGGCGCGATTGCCATTATGATACTGCTTGTCTTTTTGCGCAATATCTCAACTACGGTGATAATAAGCACGGCCATCCCGATTTCGATAATCGCCACATTCGCGCTGGTTTACTTCTGCGGCTTCACGCTCAACATGATGACATTCGGCGGGTTGGCTTTGGGCATAGGAATGTTGCTTGACAACGCCATCGTGGTGTTGGATAATATCTACCACAAGCGCGAGCACGGGGTGGCCGCGTATGAGGCCGCGACGACCGGCGCGAGCGAGGTGTGGGCGGCGGTGACGGCGAGCACGCTCACCACGCTCGTGGTCTTCATCCCGGTAATTTTTATGCGGGGGATGTCGGGCGTTATGTTTCAGGCGCTGGCCTACGTTGTGGCGTTCTCACTGGTCTGTTCGCTCTTCGTGGCGCTGACGATTGTCCCGATGCTCTCGGCGAGGTATTTGAGCGCCAAGAGTTTTCACCACGAGGGCGGCTCCATAGTGGCGCGCGCTTTCCGCGTATCGGAGGCCTTTTACGTGGCTGTGGAGCGCAAGTACCGCGGGCTTATACACTGGGCGCTGCGCAACCGCGTCAAGGTGATAATCGCGGTTGCGGCGCTTTTCATAGCGGCCTTCGCGGCGCTGCCGCTTGTGGGCGTGGAGCTTATGCCGGCGACGGACGAGAGCGAGGTGCGCGTCACGATAGAGATGGAGGTCGGGACGAAGCTGGCGAGGCTTGACGAGACGGTAAAAAAAGTGGAGGACATTATTAGTACGGAGGTGCCGGAGGCGATTTATACGCTGTCGAACATCGCGCAGGGCGGCGGTTTCATGTCGTCGGGGGCGAACACGGCGCAGCTGCGCGTGGCGCTTGTCCCGGTGGCAAAGCGCGGGCGTTCGTCGGCGCAGGTGGCCACGGATTTGCGTCCCAGGCTCTCCGGTCTGCCGGGCACGACGATTCGCGTCAGGGAGGGCCAGGGTATGTTCCTGATGCGGATGGGGACGAACACCGACCAGGCCATAGGGATAGAGATACGCGGCTACGACCTGCAGACCGGCCAGACGCTGGCGCAGCAGATAAGCGCGGCGGTGCGCGAGGTGGAGGGGATAACCGACGTGCAGATAAGCCGGGAGGCAGGTATGCCGGAGTACCGGGTGCGCATAGACAGGAACAAGGCCGCTGAGCTCGGTCTGTCCGCCACGAACATCGGCAACACCGTGCAAACGGCGATGGGCGGCACGGCGGCGACCAAGGTGCGGGTGGAGGGCAAGGAGTACGACGTGATAGTGAGGCTCTCGGAAACCGACCGGAAAAGCGTGGACAACATCAACAACCTGGCGGTGCTGAACTCCGCCCAGAAGCCCGTGGCGCTGCAGAGCGCCGCGTGGATACAGTCCGGCGAGGGCCCCGTGCGGGTGGAGCGGCGCGACCGGGAGCGCATCGTGACGGTGAGCGTAAACTACGAGGGCCGCGACATGGGCAGCGTGGTGGAGGACTTGCGGACGGCGATGAAGGGAATAACCGTCCCGCCGGAGTTCGCGGTGCTGATACGCGGCGACTGGGAAGAACAGCAGAAGGCGCAGAGAGAACTGATATTCGGCATAGTGATGGCCATAGTGCTGGTGTTCTTAGTGATGGCGGGACAATTCGAGTCATTCAAAGACCCGTTCATAGTGCTGTTTTCAATCCCAATGGCGCTTGTCGGCGTAGTCGCGATAATGTTGTTGACGAAAACGCCGTTTACCATACAGGCGTTTATAGGATGTATAATACTCGTTGGAATAGTAGTCAACAACGCCATCGTATTGATAGATTTGGTGAACAGGCTGCGCCGGGAAGACAAGGTGGAGTTATTCAGGTCGCTTGAGATAGCCGGAGAGCGGAGATTAAGGCCTATTATGATGACATCGCTGTCAACGGTAATGGGCCTGCTGCCGATGGCGATAGGCCTGGGCGAGGGCAGCGAGGCGCAGGTGCCGATGGCGAGGGTCGTGATAGGCGGGCTGTTGGTATCGACGTTGATAACGCTGGTGTTTATACCGATAGTTTATTCGCTGGTGGAGGAGAGGGCGGAGAAAAAGGCTTTAAAGATTAAAGGCGTTTAATACGTCAAAATATTTTGACAAAGGAATACCGGATGATGAGAAAATTTTGTACAGTTGCCGTTATTGCCACTGCGGTATTATTGTCCGTCGCGTATGCCGATGACAGTGCCGCCGTATCAAAGACCAAACACCCGCTATCGCTCCAGGAATCCCTGCAACGCGCCCTGAAGGACAATCCTTTGGTAAAGATTGAGCGGATTAACACCGATATCGCCGCGTCCATTGTTAAGGAAAATGATGTGGCAATGTATGACCCCGTTTTTCGCGCCGCTTATGACATAAGCGACCGGTTAGCTACCTCATCCGCGCCGCCGACACCTAACGCCTTATCGCATGATTTGTCGCTGTCGATTAGCGAATCGCTGCCGACCGGAACTGACATTGAGTTTGCGATGCGGGCTTCCGGAACATCGTCATCGTCCTACAGGGCACAAATCAACGGGGAGGACTCCGTTATCCAGTCAGCCGGGAAATACCAAAACAGCGCAAGCCTCACCGTCACCCAGGCGTTGTTGCAAGGCCGCGGCAAATCCGCCAACCTGGTGACGCTTCAGAAGTCCAGGATTGATATGAACATTCGCAAGGAAGAACTGGCGGCCTACGCGCTTAAACTGCTCTCCGACACCGAACGGGCATATTGGGATTTACTGTCGAGCGGGGAACAGATGGGCATCTACACGTACTCTTTGGAACTGGCGCAACGCCTGCTCTACGAGTCGGAAGAGCGTTTGAACATAGGCGGCATCGCCCCGATAGAGCTTGTGGCTATCCGCGCCGAGGTAGCTTCGCGCGAACGGCAGCTCTTCGACGCTCAAACCGCCTACCGCCAAAAGGCGCTGACGCTGGCCTACCTGATGAACGCCCCCGACCTGATGGACGCCGAACTGCTGCTGACGGATTCGGCGGGTATGGAACTCGGCGACGCGGACGGGGTAGACGAGCATATCACGGCGGCAAAGTCGTTCCGTCCGGACTACTTACAGGCTTTCATGCAGGCGCAGAAAGGTGAGTTGGATTTAATACAAACGCAGAACGGCCTGCTGCCGCGTTTGGACTTCCACGCCTCGCTCACCGGGGTTACGGACGCCGGCTCCCCCAAAGGGGTGGCGCCGGGCGCGGGGGACAAATTTTCCCCGATAATCGCGGCCGGCCTGACGCTCCGGCTGCCCATACGAAACAATTCGGCGAAAGAGCGCTACCGCCGCTCGGAGTTTTCCATGGATCAGCAGCGCTTGTCGATAGAGAACTACGTCCGCCTGATAGACTACGAAATCCGCGGCGCCCATATAGAGGTACAACGGGCGCGGAGGCAGATAGAAACGGCAAAAACGGTGAGCGCGCTGCAGCTGCAGAAGTTAGAAGCCGAGCACGAGAAAATGAACGCCGGAAAATCAACCGGCTACGCGGTATTGCAGGTACAGCGCGACCTCGTATCCGCGAACCTGGACGCGGCTCAAGCCAGAACCTCTTACGTTGCGGCATTGCTAACGCTGTACTCAAAGGACGGGACGTTTTTACAACGCAGGGGAGTTACGTTCTGACTCCAATCGACAGGTCATTGAGATGGCGTTTGGCTTCGCCGATATAAACAAATTCGACTTCGCTCAATGCCCTTTTGCTTCGGTGACAGCTCATTGAGCGGAATCGAAAATGACCGTCCGCCGGAGGAAAATCATACAGGCCAGTAACTTGCACTAAGATTTTTATTCACAAGCGAAAAGAGCATAAAAATCAAAAGCGACATGACAAAAACCCGCAGCCCGTTAACGTAAAAAGGAACGGGCTTATTCAGCACAATATTCGCTACGTCAAATTGCGTGGTGATATACGCGTCGGGCGCGAATATAATCGTGAACTCCGATATTTTACCGCGTGTACGGAGCGCCGCGTAATTTTCGCGGGGCATATATTTGTAAATTCGTTTTTCACAC
>JAITCM010000043.1 GCA_031283085.1 Chitinispirillales bacterium
AAATTTGCAAGGTTTTATGTTAAATTATATCTTTCATCGCAAATTTTACAACCCTTTTTTTATAATTATTGTTGTTATTATTCAACAAAACTCTTTTTTCAGGGACGACTATATTAATATACGATGGCATCATCACGGCTGACACCGCGCCGGCGGCGTTTTTGGGTGGCATGGCGCATAATCGCATAGAATGGAGAGAAGATGAGAGCAATGAGCGCGGTAAGGGCGATGGCGTTTTTGGCGGCGTTTGCCGGCGCTTTCGCGATTATGTGGGGGTGCGGCGGGTCTAAGGCGCTGAAGAACACGCCTGCAAAAATAAAAAACGTGGCCGTTGTGGAAACGGAAGTGGACATGCCGCCCGACGCGTCCGTCGTGCTTAACCCTACCGAAGTCAGGCTGGTAACCGCTGAACTCCGCCGGGAGGCCGTCAAAAACCTGCCGCGGGACAGATACAACATAATGACATCCGAAACCGTCATAGCGCAAGGCAGCGCCGTTTTGGAGGAGTGCTTCGAGGAAAACTGCGTCATCGCTCTCGGCAGCAAAATAGGGGCGGACTACATCGTGCGCGGGGTTATACGCAAAAGCCAAACAAAGTTCGCGCTATCTGTGGACATATATGACACCGAAGACGGAAACTTAGTCGCCTCGTCTGAGGCAGTCCGTTCCGAAAACATTGAAGAGCTTATTGAAAAGGCGGCGTCGGCTTGCGCCGACATATACCGGATGTTCGTGAATCCGCAAAGTTATACGGCGCAAAGCCCGCCGGTTACGCAACCCGCAACGCCGCATCAACCCGCGGTTGCCGCGCCGCCGCCGAGCGCTCAGACGCCCGCGCCGGTCGAGCAAACTCCCGCGCCTGCCGCCGCGCCGTCAAATCAGCAATCGGGCAGGGGCGGTTCCGGGGCGTTCACGGATAAGAGGGACGGGAAAACATACAGAGCGGTAGTAATCGGCGGGAAGACGTGGATGGCGGAAAATCTTAATTATGAGACGGGTAAGTCTTGGTGTTACGATAACAAGGAATCCAACTGCAACAAATATGGTCGGTTGTATGATTGGAAAACAGCGATGAAGACTTGCCCATCGGGGTGGCATTTGCCGTCTAATCAGGAGTGGGATGGCTTAGTCGGCGCGGCCGGTGGGAAAACAACGGCCGGGAAGAAGCTGAAGTCAACAAGCGGTTGGAGTGGTAATGGAAATGGGACGGATGAATACGGATTTTCGGCTCTGCCGGGCGGCGACCGCTACACCGGTGGCAGTTTCATCAATGCCGGCGGCCGCGGCTACTGGTGGACGGCCACGAAGGGCGGTGCTTCCTACGCGTATTACCGGGACATGTATTACGACTACGACTACGTGATAGAGTTCACCTACTACAAGGAGTACGGTTTTGCTGTGCGTTGTGTTGGGGACTGAAGCGGGCATGGCATAGCGAAGCAATGCCATATATGTAATACTTTATAATAGCGGCAGGCTTCGGCTAAAAGGTTGATTTCTTGACGGATGCAATGCGGCTATATTATATTAATAAATCAGAAAGGAGGTTTTTATGCAAAAAGGTTGGTTTCGCCATTTCATGTCCGGTTTCGTTTCGGCTTTCGACATTACCGGTGGCTCTTTCCGCCACCGCTCCGATTACGCCAACGGCTTTGAGCGCGACAGAGAAGCTCTTGCCGGCGATTGGCGGCGGGTGGGCGACAGTTTACGATGGGCTATGAATCAGATAGACCGGGAGGCGGCCAATGGGCGACGGGAGTGACGGCAAGATTATCGCCACGGAGCAGTCGTTGCTGGCTTATAACGGCCCTTTGCCGCCTGCGGTAGAGTAAGGACGTTACGAGCAGACCCCCCCGGCACTGCCGAAAGAATACTAAAAATGGCGGAGTTTGAGGCGGAGCATAGGCGGAAGATGGAGGAACGGCTACAAAGCAGAGGTCAAACTTTCGCTTTCGTTATAGGTATGTCCTCGTTGGTTGGCGCCGTGGCCTGCGCGATGTTAAACCAGGCCGTGGTTGCCATTGTTCCGGCAATATTGGGTTGTGTAAGCCTTGCGGCAGTATTTCTTGGGAAAAACAAATAGAGGTTATCACAAGGCTCTTAAGTGGTGCTATGGTAACAGTCAAGACAGTTGTACAAAATACGGTCGGTTGTATAATTTGGAATACGGCGATGGCGGGCGCATCGAGTTCTACTGCGAACCCGAGCGGTCGTCGCGGTGTTTGTCCGTCGGGATGGCATTTGCCGTCGAACGCGGAGTGGAGCGCGTTGGTGACGGCAGTCGATTCAATGGCAGGGAAGAAGCTGAAGGCGAAAAGCGGTTGGAATGATTATAATGGAGCAAGTGGCAATGGCACGGCCGAATACGGTTTTTCGGCTCTGCCGGGCGGCTACCGCCGCTCCGACGGCAATTTCTACGATGTCGGGTGCTACGCCTACTGGTGGACGGCCACGGAGTACAATGCGGACTACGCCTACTTCCGGCTCATGGACTACATCAACGACTTCGTGTACTCGGACATCAACAGCAAGAGTTACGGGTGGTCGGTTCGTTGCGTCGGCTACTGAAGAAAAAAAAATCCACACCTATTGACTTTCGCCCCCCGGCAACATTATATTAATACTGCGGCGTATCTCTCAATGGCCATCCATCCGTTGCGGCCATATCTCTCTTTGCCGCTTTCGTCGTACATAACATAATTACATACATCAATAGAAAAGTTATAAGGCAATGAGCGTACTGTTCAAACAACGAATCGACGGCCTGCGGGACAGGCTAAACGAGTACGGCGCCGCCTACTACGGGCGCAGCGTGTCGCTCGTCTCCGATGCCGAGTACGACGCGCTCCTCAAGGAACTTGCCGACCTCGAGAGGCTCTACCCGGAGTTCGACTCCCCCGACTCGCCGACCCACCGCGTGGGGAGCGACCTGAACAGGTCATTCGCCAAGGTGAGGCACGCCGTGCCGATGATGAGCATAGACAACACCTACTCCGCGGCGGAGGTTTCGGAGTGGGTGGGGCGCGTTGAGAAGGCGCTCGCGGGGGAGGCCATCAAGTTTCTGGGGGAGTTGAAAGTGGACGGCGCGGCGTGTTCGCTCGTTTACGAAGGTGGGCGCTTAGTGCGGGCGGCGACGCGCGGCGACGGGGTTGTCGGCGACGACGTTACGGCCAACATCCGCACGATAGCGTCGATTCCGCAAACCATTGCTTATACTAAGCCGATGGAGGTGCGCGGCGAGGTTTTTATGGCGTTTGCCGACTTTGCGGCGCTAAACGACAGCCTCGTGGAGGCGGGGCAGCGGCCCATGCAGAACCCGCGCAACACCGTGTCCGGGACGCTGAAGCTATTAGACCCGGCGGAGGCGGCCAAAAGGCGGATGAGCTTCGCCGCGTATTTTTTATTGTCGCGCGACGCTAACAGAACCGTCAGCCTTTATGACAACGCTAAGTTTCTTGAGGGGCTTGGGTTCCCGGTCGTTAATCATTCCGAATTGCTTTCCGGCGTTGACGAGATAATGGCGTTTTGCGGGGAGTGGGAGGCGAAGCGCCACGAGCTGCCTTTCCCGGTTGACGGCGTGGTAATCAAGGCGGACTCTTTTGAGCAGCAGTGGCGGCTGGGGTTTACGTCAAAGTCGCCGCGCTGGGTGATAGCCTACAAGTACGCGCCGGAGAGGGCGGCCACCGTGGTGGAGGGGGTGGATTCGTTTGTGGGGCGGACGGGGGTGGTAACGCCGGTGGCGCGGCTGCGCCCGGTGCTTCTCGGCGGGACGGTGGTGAAGAACGCCTCGCTGCACAACTACGACGAAATCGGGCGGCTGGGGCTTAGGGTAGGTGATACGGTGGAGGTGGAGAAGAGCGGTGAGATTATCCCCAAGGTGATGCGGGTATGCGTTGAGGCGCGTCCGGCGGAGAGCGCGCCCTGCGAGCCGCCGGCGGAGTGCCCGTCGTGCGGGTCGCCGCTGGCGCGGCTCGAGGGGGAGGTCGCGCTGCGCTGCCTGAGCAGTTCGTGCGGCGCGCAGCTCGCCGCGTCGATAGAGCACTTCGTCTCGCGGGCGGCGATGGACGTGCGGGGGATGGGCCCGGCGGTCGTCAAGCAGCTGTTGGACGGCGGGTTGATTAAGGACGCGGCGGATTTGTACGGGCTGACGGCGGAAAAGCTGTTGACGCTGGAGCGCTTCGCGGAGAAATCGGCAACCAATATAGTGGAAGCGCTGGAGAAGTCGAAGTCCCGCCCGTTGAACAAACTGATTTTCGGCTTGGGGATAAGGATGGTGGGCGCGTCGTCGGCGCGCGATTTGGCGGGCAGCGTTGAGGATATTTCGGAGTTCTACGGGATAGACGCCGCGGCGATGGAGCGGATAGAAGGTGTCGGCGAGTTGACCGCGCAGAGCATCCGGCTGTTCTTTGACAGGCGCGAAAACGTGGAGATGGTGGAGCGGCTGAGGGCGGCGGGCCTGAACATGAAGGGCAATAAGGGGCATGGTGGCGCGGCGGGGCCGGGAGCGGAGGCTGGAGCGTCCGGCCGCTTTGCGGGGAAGACATTCGTATTGACGGGAACGTTGGAACATTACACACGCGAACAGGCGTCGGAAATAATACTTCGCGGCGGGGGCAAGGTAGCGTCGAGCGTGAGCAAGAAGACGGACTACGTCTTGGCCGGGGCGGAGGCGGGGTCGAAGTTGGACAAGGCGCTGTCGCTTGGGGTTCGGGTGATTGACGAGGGAGAGTTTGAGGAGTTCTTCACCTAATAGTGACCGGTTATGAGGGGTTGTAACAAAAGCCTGTTTTCCGTCTAAACGCTGGAGGAATGTCAATATACCCCGTCTCGCCCGCGCAAATATTATATTATGGAAATGGAGGAGGTTCAAAAATGAAGCCATTGCCTACCGGGTTGCAGGTATTTGAGAATATCCGTAAAAAAGGTGCCTTGTACGTCGATAAGACGGACATGGTCTACGAGATTGTGTCCGGTGCCCGGATGCAGTTCTTCCTCTCCCGCCCCCGCAGGTTCGGCAAGTCCTTGCTCTGTTGGACGCTTGACGCGCTGTTCAGCGGAAAGAAAGAGCTGTTTGAGGGGCTGGCCATCTCGAAAACCGATTGGGAGTGGGAGAGTTACCCGGTCATCCATTTGGACATGAGTAAGGTGAATACCACCGACGGTTCCGCGGGCGTTAAAAAATCATTAGCCGACCAGACTGGGGATATTGCCGATACTCACGGGCTTGACCTCCGCGGGGAGACGGAGCCGGGGAGGATGCTGGAGCTGATAATCATAAAAACCGCTAAAAAGTACGGCAAGCCGGCGGTCGTGATTGTCGACGAATACGACAAGCCGTTTTTGGATTTCTACAACAAGCCCCCGATGGCGCAGGAAGTCCGCGATATTATGAGAAGTTACTACTCGCAGTTTAAGGCCAACGAGCCGAGTATGCGTTTTCTGTTTATGACCGGCATCTCCAAATTCACCAAAGCCGGTGTTTTTTCAACGCTCAACAATCTGAACGATATTTCGCTTGACGAAAAATTTGGCACATTGCTCGGATACACCGAGGAGGAACTGGTTGATTATTTTAGCGAATACCTTGAGTCTGGGGCAAAAAAATTAAATATGTCTCCCGATGAACTGGTAGAAAAATTAAGAGCCAACTACAACGGATTCTGTTTCGACGGAACTCAAACGGTGTACTGCCCGTTTTCGGTGCTTAACTTCTTTGGCAATTATCGGCTTCTTAACTACTGGATAGACAGCGCCAACCCAAAAATCATCGCCGACTTCATGAAAGACAAACGCCTCACCGTCGAGCAGTTTCGGGAATTTCCGATTTCGATGGATTTCGCGTTCCGCCCCGGCGAGATCGAATCGTCGCCACCGGAGAGCTTTCTGTATCAGGCGGGGTACCTGACAATCAGAAAGGGAGCCGGAAATGATTTCAAACTCGATTATCCCAACGCCGAGGTGCTTAATTCCATGTCCGAATTAGTTTACAAAAACATGACGCAGCGCGACGGCAATTTTTTGGATTTGCGCTCCCCCCTCGTGCGCGCGCTCGAAAACGGAAACTGCGAGCTCTTTATTGAAACGCTCAACCGCCTGCTAAGCAGCATCCTATATGACGACTACAACAACGCGGCAAAACAAGCCATAGCGCAAACAGGCATAAAAATAACAACGCAAGAGTGGCTCTACCGCTCAACAATCCTGGCGTTCCTGCACGGTTGCGACGTGCTGGCCTTCGGCGAAATGCACGGCAGCAAAGGACGCTCCGACCTAATCGTCTCCTACGCCGGCACCACATTTGTAATAGAGTTCAAAGTTGCCCGAAACGACGACTGCGACACGCTGGCGGCAGAGGCCCTGAAACAGATAAGCGGCAAACAATACGCCGCACCTTACGCAAACGCTAAGAAGATTGGGCTCGCGATTGACGACAAGATGCGGCAGGTTGGGGCTTGGGTCGAGGGGTAGGGGGGGCATTATTCCCCATCCAGTGCGCCGCCGCTATATGCCCCAAATCGTCTTGACCTCCTTTTCAGAAAGGGTTGAAACCCTTGCGATTGCCTCAACCCCAAGCCCTTCTTGATGCATGGAGATGATGTCTTGTCGGAGCTGTTCCTGCCGGCTTTCCTCAGCAATATAGTCCGCAAGGCCTGTCCTTTCTTTCCATAAAGTTCTTCCACATAATATAATTCACGCACACATACTTCCCACCATAAACACGGAAGAGCCAATAATTTATACGTAACCCGTGTGTCAATTTTTTTTAATTTTTTTTATTCTGCTACTCTTAACCCAATTTTTTTGACCTCGTCCATGGTCAAACCTGTCCATTTGGCAATAGTTTTTGCGTCCACGCCGGCATTTTGGAGCAACGCGCATTATTTTGACTTTCCGTCCCGGCGCAAATAGTATATTAGGGGTATGGAGGGGGTCGAAAAATGAAGCCATTGCCCACAGGATTGCAGGTATTTGAGAATATCCGCAAAAAAGGTGCTTTGTATGTCGATAAGACGGACATGATTTACGAGATTGTGTCCGGTGCCCGGATGCAGTTTTTCCTCTCCCGCCCGCGGCGGTTCGGCAAGTCGTTGCTCTGCTGGACGCTTGACGCGCTGTTTAGCGGGAAGAAGGAATTGTTTGAGGGGCTGGCCATCTCGAAGACCGATTGGGAGTGGGAGAGTTATCCGGTCATACATTTGGACATGAGCAAGGTGGAAACGAATCGTGGGGTCGATGGCGTTTGGGACACGTTGATTTGGCAGACAAAGCGCATTGCCGAAGACCGTGAAATAGGCCTTGACGGGATAACGCTGCCGGGAATAATGCTTGAGAAGATAATCGTCGATTCCGCTAAAAAGCACGGCAAGCCGGCGGTCGTGATTGTCGATGAGTACGACAAG
>JAITCM010000108.1 GCA_031283085.1 Chitinispirillales bacterium
CTGGATTGGCTTTGCCGAGATACACACGTTGCTTCGGCGCTTTGCGCCTCGCAACTTGTTTATCTCGCCGCAAGGCAATGACGGTCATTGCAAGCGTTGCGAAGCAATCCAGAACGATGTACCTTTTTTAGAGATGCCCATATTTGTTCGGGTTAACACAATCAACCCGCCACCCCCGGATTTACATGAACCATGCAGTGTTTTACAGTGGGGAAATTTTTTTCCACGGCGTCGTGAACGCTCTCCGCTATTTTGTGGGCTTGCGTCAAAGCCAAGTCCTTGTCGGCGGCGATTTCAATGTCCACGAACATCTTTGACCCGAATATGCGCGTCCTGATGTCGTCCACGGCAATGACGCCGCTTTGCGCCGTAACAAGCGCCCGCAGCGCGTTAAGCGTTTCCTCATCGCATGATTTATCGACCATCTTGTTGATAGCGTCCATGAATATATCGTACGCGGCCTTAGCGATGAACAGGCAAATGACGAGGCTCGCCGCCGCGTCGAGCGCCGGAAACCCCAGCACGGCGCCCAATATTCCGATGAACGCGCCTACCGACGAGAGAGCGTCGGAACGGTGGTGCCAGGCGTCGGCCAAGAGCGCGCCTGAATTGATTTTCTTCGCCGCGGCCCGCGTGTAGCGGTACATCCACTCCTTTACCGCGATGGAGACAACCGCCGCGACAAGCGCCATGCCGCCGGGAAGAACCCTGTTTTCATAGCCGCCGTCAACCATGCTCTTAACCCCGCTGTAGCCTATCCAAACGCCCGTCAGCCCAAGCATCAACGCGAGGATTATTGAGGCCACGCACTCAAAACGCTCGTGGCCGTAGGGGTGCGCCCTGTCGGACTTCTGCCCGGCGAGGTTCACGCCGATGATGACGATGAACGTGCTGAGCACGTCGGAGAGCGAGTGCACCGCGTCGGAAACCATAGCCGCGGAGTGGGCAAGAATCCCGGCCGCGAGCTTAAACGCCGAGAGCGCCGCGTTGACGATGATTGACACGACAGAGACGCGGTTCGCGATTGCTATGCCGCCCCTGTCGCCGCAAGTATTGTCGTCCACACCCACCCCCTTCCGATTAAGTAAAAAAAGCCCGCGGAACAATGTTTACTGTCCCGCGGGCGCCTTCCCCGCTGCCGCCGAAGCGGCCCGTCCGCCGGAATTATCCGGCAACTGTTCAGTTACCTGTAGTGTCATACCGCCGACCGCTTATATTTATAAATATACATCCCAGTGGAAATAACCGCACGATTTTTTGCGGCTTTATGATTTTTTTGAGAATTAACCATAAAAACCGCATCCTGCAAGGATGCCATATTTGGTTCTTCCCACCATAATCCAGGAAGAGCCGATAATATACAAAAAACATCAATTTCCCCACACTGATTAAAAGCGGCAATTATTTTTTATAGATGAAAACCCAACATAGAAAAATATTTCTGACCGACACTTTGCTGATGCTGATGGGCAGCGTTCTGTGCGCGTTGGCTATAAACGGTTTTTTGCGGCCTCACGAGCTGCTCTCCGGCGGTATGGCCGGCACATCGCTGGTCATCTACTATAATTGGCCTAAGATTCCTTTCGCCCTGCTCTACCTGCTGATAAGCATACCCGTTTTTATCTTCGGATACTTCGTGGTCGGGAGGCGGTTTATACTTTTTTCGGTGTGGGCGGCGCTCATAAACGCCGCGATGTTTCAGTTTGTTCACCCGCGCTTCGACATTCCCGACAGACTCCTGTGCGCGCTGGTGGGCGGCGCGCTCAGCGGGACAGGCGTGGCGCTGATACTCCGGACAAACGGAACGAGCAGCGGAACGGAAATCATATCGATAATACTGAACAAGTTCTATTCCATAAATATAGGCATCACCAATCTGCTGATAAACACGGCGGTAATGGCCGCCGCGAGCTTCTTTTTACCGTTTGACAGGATACTGTACTCGTTCATCTTCGTAACAATGAACTCAATAGCGATGAACGCTGTATTTAAGGGGCTATCGAAGCGAAAAGCGGTTATGATAATATCCAAGCGGTGGAGCGAAATCCTCGACGAACTCAACCGGGTGAGGCGGATAGGCGTCACCATACTGAGCGCCAAGGGCGGCTACACGGGGACGGAGGAGCCTATTTTGTACTCGGTGGCGACGAAAAACCAGGTGAGCGCCATCCGCGCGGTCACGATGCGCCTCGACCCGGCGGCGTTTGTGGCGATTATGGAGATTACGGACATAATAAGCGACGTGATAGGGAACCAACCGCCCTGGATGTCAAAATCTATCGCTGAAAACCGTCAAAAATACGAGCGGCAGACCGCCACCCCTACAGATCCTGACTCCCCTCCAACTCCAGCCTGCCAAGCTTCTCCGCGATGGCATCAACCTCCGGCCCCCTAATACCCGCGCTCTGCAGCGCTTTCACGTCCTTCTGTATCCCGGCCATGATATCGCGGAACATCGTCCCCAACTCGTTGCACTTTTTCGACAGTTCCTGCATCTCCTCCTTCTCGCGGAACCTTAGCACCACGGTCATATCGCCGTTCAGTATCTGTGATGCCCACTGCTCGATTTTGAAGACCGGGACGGCGTACTTGCGGGAGGCGTAGAGGCCTATCCCGAAAGCCAGCGCCAAACCCACCACCGTGCTTATGATAAGCGTCGGGAATATCAGCCACACAACGGACTCCTTCTGGAGAATGTTGCTTGGCACGTCAAACATATAGAGGGCGGTCGTGTCATACCTGTAGAAATAGAAGAAGTACAGCGTGCCCGCCGAAACGATTGACGAGACGATGGAGACCGTCATAACATTGATTATGAGCCGTAACTGCAGCGATTTCTTGATGAAGAAATTGCCAACCGGCCTGCGGACAGCTTTTTGTGCCATACGACATACCTCTTTGCGCAAAGAGTGTGTTTACCCCCCCCACGAAGTTGCCGCGCAACCCACGCGGCCGCCCCGCTTACATACACCTTATAGCTGTTTTAATAATATAATATTGCGGCACGCAAAAAATCAATACAATGTTTTTTATTCATACGGCGAAAGCGGGCGGCAAGCTGCCGCCGCGCCGCGAAACGTACCCAAAAGCGCCTCCTTTTTGCCGCCGCAGCCCTCGACCTTCTCCACCGAGAAACCCGCCGCCGAGAGCGCCCGCCTCACGTGACCGGCCACCGTGAACGCCGTCGCCGTGCCGCCGGGCTCGGTCTTGGCGCCTATCGCCGACATCAACTCGGCACGCCAAATATCCGGATTCTTCTTAGGCGCGTGCCCATCCAAAAACCACGCCGCGCACGGGGCGCCCAGAGCCTCCGCCATCCCCATCGCCTCGCCCACATAGAGGTTCAGGTTAACGACGCCGTAATCGCCGGATATGGCGGCGGTATGAAAACCGGGCACCGTAACGTCCATGCGCGAATACGCCTCGACCACGCTGCGGATGTGACGGGCGGCGCGGGACTCAAAGATATTCAGTATCCGCTCCATCCTCTCCACGGAGACAGGGTAAATCTCAACGGTATTGTAATCAATCACAGCGCCGCGTACCGACCCGGCGTCAAGCGAGTCTAACAGCGCGACCAACAGGCGGCCGGCGCCGAAGCCGGTCTCGCCGATTCTGAACGTCTTTCGATTGCCGGCAACAACCGCATCGGTATCAATAACATCCATACCCAAAGTATTAACAGCGGCTCCGGCCCTTTCAACGATACGGGCGTTGCCGATGTGTATCCGCTTAGCCTCCGACAGGGCGTCCACCGCGTCGAAGTAGCGGTCGCCGTAGCGTTCGTTCAGTAACAGGGGCGGGATATTCATGGCTGCTTAAAACGGCGAATCTTAATTTCCTTAGAGTATTCCCCGCTTTTCATCCTTACCATGTATATACCCTGCCCCATCATATCGGCTTTTATATTGTGCGTACCGCTGTTTCTCATTCCGTCAACCAATACCGCGGATTGTCTGCCTCGCACATCGCAGGCCGTTACGCTTACATATCCCGGCGCCGGCAGGGTAAACGTGATGTTTCCCGACGCGGAAGCCTTAATGCCGTACGATAACCGATTTACCGGCACAACCGCCGCCGGCGTGGGCGAGGACGGATTTTCGGCGGACAGGGCGCCCGCCCTGAAGGTCATTGAGGCGCCGCTGTCGCTTATCTCGCTTATGTCGATGTTGGACAAAGACCCGTCGCGGTAAGCGGCGGCCGGGACGGTCGCCCTGTTGAAAGCGTTGTTGTGCCGCGCCCGGAAAGGGTCGCCCGCGTCGCCGCTGTTCGTTTTCCTCTCAAGGTCGCCGCGCCCGTCGGCCTGCACGAGCGAGAGAAGCGGGAAACCCTTCGACCGGTCGGTGTTCTTGCCGTCGGTGTGGACGTGCCATATAAGCAGCCCGCTTCCGGGAATCGCCGCGTTGCGTGAATCCACGGCGGCGGAGGCGCGCCGGCGCGCCTCTATGTAGTAGCCCTCCCTGGCGTTCCTCGCGTACTTAAACGCCTGCGGCGCGTTGGACGGCATACCGAAAATACCCGACGAGGCGTCGGTAATCGCCGTCACGTCTATCCACCCCGCCAAATCCCGCAGGTAAGCGTTTGGCTGCTGCGGGTTCGCCGCGTCGTTCGAGTTCATGACGCACCACTTCCCCACCCCGTTGGAGTGCGCCGGAGACTCGTAGGAGTAGAGGTCGGGCCACCCCATCACCATGTGCCCGTTCTCATGCACGAAAGTCCCGATGCCCGGCGGGGAGCTGCCGGTACCAAGGTTCGACAACTGGTACTTGGAGAACCTCACGCCGTCTACCGTAACGGTGCCCGGAGTGCCGGACATAGTGCCGGAGTGCGGCCAAAGCCCGTTCGCCCACCCCTGCCTGGGCGAGCCGGCGTAGAGTACGTTGAGCGCCAAAACGACCTCTCGGCGGTTGCTGCCCGCCCCCACCGTCTCCGTGGTAACCCCGCTTATGTCGAACCCTCCGGCCTTGAGCCTGTTCAACGCGTGCGTCAAGAATTGCGGCACATACTGATAGTCGCTGCCACGGTCATAATAGGCAAGGTTACTGTCGAGCCTGATAAACGGGGTGACGATGTTCACATACTCCAAAAGCCCGTTTGAGACGCCGTAGTAGTAGTCGCGAACGGAGCCGGCCTGATTCGCGCCGTTCACGCCGCCCTCCCTGTTGCAAAAATCGTCCATGTCGGCCCGCGTGATGTTCGACCTTTGGTCGGGGAACTCGACGAGCAGCGTCAACCCGACGACCCTGCGAACCGCCGCGGATTTTGAGAGCGGCCGCGACCGTTGCGGGGCGGGGCGCGGGGACACAAGCCCGTCGTAACCCAAAACGTCCCTGTTACCGCGATGCTTCCTCAGAACAGACGCGCCGCCTGTCCGCAACCCCTTGCGCAAACCGGCGCCCGCGCGGACGCCGCCCGTGCAGCGGACGCCGGTCGACACATACTCGGAGCCGTCGGCGCTGAGTTCGGCGTAGCAAATCCAACCGCCGGAATCGCGAATAAGCGTAAACCCGTCCAAGCTCTCGACATCCTGATAAAACTCATCGCCGAAGACGCGCACCGGAACCAAAGAACCGTCCGGTTGGGAAAGCTCGAAGCGGTCGCCGTCGTGCGGGGCGGCAAAGGCGCCGGGGATGAGCACGGGGAACAAAAGGATTAACAGCGTCAGCGGGAACAAAGGCCTAATGCGCACATCAACCTCCCTGTCAATGCCGGTTTTATACACCCCACAGTATAAATATAGCGCCCGTTCACCGAAAAAACATCTTTTTTTGAGATTGTCTCAAAATCTGTGTAAACTGGTTTTGGTCAATATGAAACTGTCTCTCTTTTTCTCCGTCAAATAAAAATCAAAGACAGCGACAGCGCCAGGCACAGCGCTTTCATCGCGACCGGAACCCTCGACTGTATCAACTTCATGTCGATTACCTCCGGGCGGCGGAAGTGTACTATCGACAGGATACCTACGAATAAGAATCCTGAGGCGTAGAGCGCCAGAAACGGGGAGACCAGAAAGTTTGTGTAGCCCATAAATATCTTCAGGCTCGTGAAACAGTACAAACCGAGGAAAATCTCGAACAGGCACGTTACATCCTTTATCGGCTTATATCCGGCCTTCATCTTCGCCTGTCCCTTCTTGGGCGTGCGGTGGAAGGGCGAGTCTATCTTCAGCAGCGCCTCTATCACAGCCTTACCGTTGTTTACGGCTAAACCGGTGCCTATCAACATCATGGCGGGGATTAGGAATAACTGTTTTCGCACCTTTTTCCCCAAGAAGTGCTGAGAGACCATATACATTGTGGAAGGGCCGCTTGTCGCCAAAATCATGCAGGCTATGACGAGCGCCATCCATAACGGGGCGAGCGTTATCTTCACGAAGAAGAGCACCGGCATGGTGAGTATGGCGAGCATGAGCATTAGCGGGTGCACCACGTAGTGCGTCAGGTGGAGCACGGCCTGTATGAACTTGAACGGGGGAATCTTCCGTTTCACGAGCAGCGGGATTATCTTCGCGGCGGTCTGTATGGAACCTTTCGCCCACCTGAACTGCTGATTTTTGAAGGCGTTCATATCCTCCGGTATCTCGGCGGGCACGGCCAAACCCGGCACGTACTCCGTCCCCCAGCCGTCCAGCTGCATACGGTAGGAGAGGTCCATGTCCTCCGTGAGCGTGTCGTGCTGCCAACCGCCGCAGCTCCGAATCGCGGCCACGCGGAACATACCGGCCGTACCGTTAAAGTTCATGAACCAGCCGTTCCAGCTGCGGGCGGCCTGCTCGACCATGAAGTGCCCGTCTATGCCCATAGCCTGCCCGCGCGTGATAAGCGACGCCTTGTCGTTCAGGTGCGTCCAGCGCCCCTGCACAAGGCCGAGCTTCGGCCTGTCCACAAAGAACGCAACCGCCTTCTTGAGGAAATCGACCGTGGGCACGAAATCGGCGTCAAAGATGGCCACGAACTCGGCGTCTGTGTATTTTAACCCGTTCTGGAGCGCCCCGGCCTTGAAGCCCGTCCTGTCCTCACGCCTTATGACACTGATGTTCACCCCCTGCGCCATAAGCTTTTCGACCGTCCGGTCCACATACTCGCGGGTTTCGTCGGTGCTGTCGTCGAGCACCTGTATCTCACAGCGCGAACGCGGGTAATCCATAGCCGCGCACGCCTCTATAACGCGGCAGGCGACCATCTTTTCGTTGTACATGGGCAACTGCGTGACCACCCTGGGGAACGCCGACTCGTCGGCAATGCCGTAGTAGTACCCCATCGTCTCCTCCTGGGCGGCGGCCTTACCCTTGCGCCTGCGCAGGTAGAAAAAGGTAAGGACATAACACTGGACGCCATAACCGAGCAATATCAGGGAGCATAGAACATACAAAAAGCAAACGATAACGAGAGCGATCATCTCACACCTTCAATCAGCAGCGTGAATAAATCCCACTTCAACAAAAAACCGCCGCCCCCTCCGCGCTTGAGTACAGCAAACCCCGCGCAAAGGCTCCGGCCGAATATTCTGTGGGTATCAAATTTTTTTAATATAAGAATATAATTTCTAAGCAACCCAAAACGCAATTTTTTTTTGCAAATGACGTAAGCACTACTTACATGGTATGATTTACGCCGTATTTCCCGTCTTTCGCGAAAAGGATATCCATCTCCGACAATATCCCCGTAAACATCCCGGCATCCTCCAAAATATCCGCCGCCAAAAGGTCGTCCCACCCCGACTGCCTGTACCCCGCCGCGTCACCCGGACCGCGGTTGCGCAGGTCCCGCTCGGCTATCTCAAAACCATCGGCGCAGCCGCACAAAAACTTCAGCCTCCCCATCGTCCGCGCGTCCCGATATGCCCCCGGACCCGGCAACAGAAAACAGTGAGAGGCAACGCCCCCCCTGCCCACCCGCCCCCTTATCTGGTGCAGCTGCGCCAACCCGAAAAACTCCGGGTTCTCTATGACCATCACCGCCGCGTCGGCCACATCGACCCCGACCTCCACAATCGTCGTAGACACTAAAACGCCCGGCGGCCCCTCCTTAAAGGCCCGTATGGCTGCGTCACGCTCATCGGCGGGCATCCGCCCGTGCAACTTGTGTATCGGCGCCGACGACAGCGGCCCCCTCTTCAGCGCCCCCGAAACGCTGTCCACCGTCTTCAACGGCAAGCCATCCGTTTGACCGCCCCCGCCGGACGCCGCCGGCTCGCGCGTAACCCCTTTCGACCCGCCGCCCCCCTCATCCCCCAAATCATCCGACGGCTGCTGGTCTATCCGCGGCACCACATAAAATACCCGCGCGCCGGCGCCGATACGCTCAAGTATGAAACCCTCCATATCGGCGCGCCGCCCCTCCGGCACGATACGCGTCGACACCGCCGCCCTGTCCGGCCTCGGCCCTATTTCCGCCACGTCAAGGTCGCCGTACAGCGTCTTCGCCAGGGTCTGCGGTATGGGCGTCGCGGACATCAACAGAAAATCGCTCGCCGGCCCCTTCTCCTGCAGCTTCAACCGCTGCGCCGCGCCAAACTTATGCTGTTCATCGATTATTATCATTCCCAAATTGCTAAACCTCACGGACGGCATGAAGAGGGCGTGGGTACCCACCGCGAAACGCAACTCCCCGGACGCCAAATCGCAAAGCGCCCGCCGCTTCTCAGGCGCGTCGCCCGCGCCGACGTACCCGACCCGAATCCCCAGGCCGGCAAGGTACCCTTCCACCGCGGACTTAGTCTGCTTAGCCAGAATCTCCGTCGGCGCCATCCACGCCACCTGCCGACCGCTGTTGAGCGCCGGCAACGCCGCGAAGAGCGCCGTCACCGTCTTCCCCGACCCCACATCCCCCTGCAACAACCGGTGCATCCGCGCGGGCCGCGCCGCGTCGCCGTGCAACACCCGCACCGCCGCCTCCTGCGACTCCGTAAGCGCAAAAGGCAGCTCGGCGCGCAACCTGTCCGCCAAATCCCCCGGCGACATGGCGTACCCCGGCAGCGCGAACTTCCGCCTGCTCCACCGCAAATCCAGCGCAAGGCGGTACAGCTCCTCGTACTTGAGCCGCGCCCTGTAGACGTCAAGCCCCAAAAGGCTGTCGGGCAAATGTACCTGCCGCAGGCAATCGCGCAACGGCGGAAAGCCCTTTTCTTTCTCTATAATATCGGGCAGTATTTGCGGATAACCGCCGACATTGTCGAGCGCCCATTCTATGGAATAACGCAAAAGTTTTTGGTTAACCCCGGCCTCCCGCATCGGTTCCCGTATGGCATAGACCGCGAGTATGGGCCTTACAACAACGCCGTCAGCCAATTTTTCGAGCACAGGATGAACCATAAGCGGCCGCCCGCCCCTGTTCACCGTAACCCTGCCGGTCAGCATCAACCTCTCGCCGGCCCCAATCTTCATACTGCGAATGAACCAAATCGCGTCAAGCGCCCCGCCGCCGCCGCCCTTTACCGTAACGCGAAACTTAGGCCTGCCGTAAAACTCGGAACGCGCGGTATCCACTGTGCCTGTCACCGTTACCGTGTCTTCTCTGTTAATGTCAACGGCTTTGACACTTTTATCGCTACAGGCGTCTTTGGAGTTGTTGATATTGTCGGCAGTATTGATATTATTGACGGAGTCATTGCCGTTGACATTAATAATGTCCTTAATGTCAATCACCGCGGATCTGTCTATATACTTAACCGGATAATAACGAAGCAGCTCCCCAATATTCTTAATCCCCGCCGCCGCAAGCGCCGCGACGCGCTTGGGGCCAAGTTTGGGAATACCGCCGAGGAGCGATAAAAAGTCCAGCTGCGACGCGGTTGCCTTATTTTTATTGCCCATCTAAACCCTTCCCTGTCAACCTCAACAGTCTTTCAAGCCCCGCCGCCACGGCGCCCCCCCCCTCACCGCAAACCGTGGCGTGCCCCAGCTTCCTTCCCGGCTTAGCCGCCTTCCCGTAATCGTGCAAATGCGCCCCATCCACACTCAACACTTCCGCCGCGTCGGGCATCATCCCAATAAAATTTACCATTGCGCTGCGGCACACCGCCTCCGTACCGCCCAACGGCAATCCGGCCGCCGCGCGGACGTGGTTCTCGAACTGGCTCGTTCGCGCCCCCTCTATCGACCAGTGCCCGGTGTTGTGGACGCGCGGCGCCATCTCGTTCGCCGTCAGTTTTCCGCCCACATCAAACAGCTCCAGGGCCAAAACGCCCACGTAATCAAAACGCTTCAACAGGCGGCTTGCCAACTCTTCCGCGGCAGACTGCATCGGGTCGCCCAAACGGCAAACCGTATGCCGCAGAATGCCGCCGGAATGCGTGTTTTCGCCCACCGGATAGAAGCGCGCCTCGCCCCCGCGACCCCTCACGGCCACGACGCTTATCTCCCTTGTAAAGGGAACGAAGGCTTCGAGAACGCACGGCGCGCCGCCCGCCGACGCCCACGCGCCGTCAATATCCCCGTCGGATTTTATAACGGACTGCCCCTTCCCGTCGTACCCCAGCGTACGCGTCTTCAGCACCGCGGGCAGCCCGATATCACATACCGCCGATTTCAATCCGTCAAGGCTGTCCACGGCGAGAAATTTGGGCGTCGGTATGCCAAGCTCGACAAACAGGCTCTTCTCCGTGAACCTGTCACGCGACACGGCGAGCGCCCGCGGCGACGGGTAGACGGGCAGCCTTTCGGCCAGATACCCCACGCTCTCGGCGGGGACGTTCTCGAACTCGTAGGTAACGACATCAACCATCCCCGCAAACCGTTCTAATTTTTCTCTGTCGCCGTAATCCCCGATAATACGCGTGGACAGAGCGGCGGCGCAGGCGTCGGGCGCCGGGTCTAACGTGACAAAGCGCAAACCGAGCGGAAGCCCGGCAAGAGCGAGCATACGGGCAAGCTGTCCGGCACCAAGGATGCCGATTGTGGTTGGTTTCGCGGTCGTCATTTGTTTTTAATCCTGTAATCCTTAATAATCCCACCCGGCCTGATTCGGACAACGGCGCGTCAACCCCTCGGGTCGGGATTGGCAAGCACTCCCTCCGTCTGCCTCTTTCTGTACCCCTCCAAAGCCTCTCTGATTTCCGGGTACTTGTTACCCAGTATCGCCGCCGCCATCAATCCGGCGTTCACGGCTCCGGCGCGGCCTATTGACATCGTGGCCACGGGTATGCCGGCGGGCATCTGCGCTATTGACAGGAGGGAATCCATGCCGCTCAACGCTTTTGACTGTACGGGAACGCCGACGACCGGCAACGGGGTTTTGGCGGCGGTCATTCCGGGAAGGTGCGCCGCCCCGCCGGCGCCGGCTACAATCACTTCCATACCGCGGCCCGACGCCGACTCGGCGTAGCCGAAGAGCCTGTCGGGGGTACGGTGAGCGGAGACAACCTCAACTTCGTACCGGACGGAGAGTTCGTCTAAGACGGCGGCCGTATGCCGCATCGTCTCCCAGTCGGAGGAAGAGCCCATTATTATGCCTACCAACGGGGTTTCGGCTTGTATTATCGACGACATTATTGACGATTGTTCCTTTACGCAACGGTAAATGCCGGCACACGATTAGCCGCGCCCCGGCAACATCAACTAATCCTCGTACGGCACGTCGGCCAGCGTCTCCGGCCTCTCCTCGCGCCAAGCCGATAACAGTCTCACCCTGCTCGGATGTTTCAACTTGGACAGCGCCTTTGTCTCTATCTGCCTGACACGCTCCCTGCTTATGTCGAACGCCTCCCCTATCTCTTTCAGCGTCTTTATCCTTCCGTCGTCAAGCCCAAAGCGCATCATTAATATCTCTTTTTCCTTAGGCGCTAATGAGTCCAGCACGGAATTTATCTGTTCCCGCAGATGTAACAACGATATTTTTTGCGTTGGGTCAACTACGGTCGCGTCTTCTATGTACTCGCCCACCGTCGCGCCGCTGTCGCTGTTTATTCGCATATCGAGCGATATGGGTTCCATAGAGTATTCCAACGCCTGCCGCACTTTGGCGGCGGGGCAGCCGAGCGCGACGGCTATCTCCTGATACGACGGCTCGTAGCCGTACTCTATGACCCACCTGCGCGTTACCCGCGTAACCTTGTTGACCAGCTCCATCGTATTGGCGGGGATGCGGATTGCCTTGGACTTGTCGTTTATCGCCCGCAGTATGGCCTGGCGTATCCACCACGTGGCGTAAGTGGAGAATTTGTAGCCTTTGCGGTAATCGAAATTTTCCACCGCCTTTATCAGGCCGCGGTTACCCTCCTGTATCAGGTCTATGATTTCCATACCGCGTGTCATGTACTTCTTGGCGATGCTGACGACCAGGCGCACGTTGGCCTCTATCACCGCGCACTTCGCCTGATTGCGCGCCCCCTCCAGCTGCGCGAACTTTTCGACGTCGGCGCACAGTTTCTCGGACGCCAGCCCCTCCTTGTATTTGTCCAGTATGTCTTCCACGTGTTTGACGTTCAGACCCATGCCCCTGCACAGAAGTATGGTCTCGTCCCAAAGTTCGTCCAAATCCTTTCCGGCGACGCCCGCCCGTTCCAAATCGGTTATGGCGGCGTATTTACTTTTTACTATGGACAGCGTTTTGAGAAACTCGGCGCGTTTCACGTCCAAGTCCACCGAATCCGCCCCCTCCCCCCGCGCATCGTCTATACAGATGACGTCGGCGCACTCCACCTCGCCGTCTTCCAGCTTTTGACCCAGACATTTCAGGCTGTCCATGGCGTATTGTGAGCGGAAAGCCATCTCAAACAATTTGCCCTGAGCCGCCTCCATACGCATCGCGTACTCCGCCTCCTGCCCTTTAGAGAGCAGCGGAACTTTGCCTACCGTGTTCAGGTAAGCGAGCATGGGGTCGGTATAATGGGTGTGGGACGACGGCCGTTCCGGTTTGCGTTCGGCGCGCGGAGGCGTTACCCGTCTGCCGACGAATGTGTTGATGGCGATGCGTTCACGCTCCAATATCTCTCTTACGCGTTCGATGCCGTCCGTGTCCTCGGCCGCGTCCTCCATCTGCGCCTCGGTGACAAACCCCTGCAAGTTGGCGAGTTTGCGCAGCCGAAGCGCGGCCCTGTCCACAACAGACAGGGCCGTCGGCGGTCCCGCGTCATTTATTTTCGTCGTCGCGGTCATTTCGGCAAACCAGACTCCTTGAGCTGCTCCCCGTATCTACGGGAGAACTCCATTAGCGACACTTTCTTCTCCTCGTCCGAACAGACGGCAAGCTCCGCTCTAATGTCGGCCATACGGGCCTTAAAATACTTGCGACGCAAGCGGTCTATTTTTTGGACGAGTTCATCCTCTATATGCTCCAAACGCACCGGCTTTACGGCAATCATCGAGACGAAATTCCTGAGTCCCGGATCGCCGCCGCAGGCGTCAAATAACCTCTCCAGGGAACCGACACTGTCATATACCCCCAACATAAGAGAATATATATTTTCGGCAAGCGGTTCGGTTAGAAATTCGGGGGTCAAATACTGCCGCGCTGTTACTATCAGCTGCGGGGCGGCTATAAGTATGCTTAAAAAGCCCTCTTCAAGCGCGCCCATGGCCGCCGTGACGCCCCGAACGGCGCTGGCTTGCGGCTGCGCCCCGCCTGCCGGCGGGCGGTAATTCCCGCCGTCGGCGAACCTTTTTGCCACAAGCCGCGGGTCCAAACTCAAACGCAGGGCGAGCCTGTCCAAAAAGCCGCCGCGCACGACCTCGTCGGACAGAGCGCGGGCGTAGGGCATAAGCTCGTCCAGCACCCTGCTCTTCCCGTGAGGCGACCCGTCGGACTCCGATACCAGCCTGTCTATCAGGAAATCCGCGGCGGGCCGGGCATTCGCGAGCAGGCCTGAAAAGGCCTCCGCGCCTTCCCGTTTGACAAAGGAGTCGGGGTCGTCATCGCCGGGAAGAGCCAGTATGGACACCTGCAAGCCGAACGGCGCGAGAATCAGAGCCGCCCGCCGCGCGGCGGAAAGCCCGGCGCGGTCGCCGTCGAAGACGAGCGTCGTCCTGGAGGCAAAACGCTTTATCAGGTGGGCGTGCTCCTCCGTAAAGGCAGTCCCCGACGCCGCCACTACGTTTCGGACGCCCGCTTGATAGAGCGTCAAATAGTCCATGTACCCCTCGACGATGATGACGTACCCATGCTCGCGAATGCCGTCGCGCGCCTTGTGCAGCCCGTAGAGCATGTTGCCCTTCTTGTAGAGGGCGCTTTCGGGCGAGTTCAGGTATTTGGGCTGCGCGTCCGCGTCAAGCCCCCGTCCGGCGAAGGCTATCACGCGCCCGCCGGTGTCGCATAGCGGAAATATCACCCTGTTCCTGAAGCGGTCGTATGGAGGGCTGCCGTCCCTGCTCACGGCCAGCCCGCACTCCACCGCCCTCTGCGGAGGGATGCCCTTGCCCGACAAGTGGTCCAAGAGCTCATGCCACCCGTCGGGCGCGTAACCCAGCCCAAACTCCTTCACCGTCTGAGCCGAAAGCCCCCGCGATTTAAAGTAATCGACAGCCCGCGGGCTACCCTTCAGGCATTCGTAGTAAAACTCCGCGGCCAACCTGTGAATATCAAGCAACTCGGTCTTGGTTGCCCCGCCGCCCCCCTCATCCGGCGTCCGCCCCTCGGAGAACGCCCCGCCGCCCGCCGGCTCACGCCGCTCATAGCGCGGCAATTCCACACCAACCGTCTCCGCAAGCATCTCAAGCGCCTCGCGAAAATCCACCCCCTCTATCTCCTGCACAAAGCTGAAGAGGTCGCCCCCCTTGCCGCAGCCGAAACAGTAATAGACGCCCATCTCCGGATTGACCTGAAAGGATGGCGTCTTCTCCCTGTGAAACGGGCAAAGCCCCACCATCACGCGCCCGCGCTGCCTCAGGCTGACGTAACGACCGACGACGTCAGCCATATTAGCCCGCTGCCGCACCAGCTCCTTCGCGTCGTCGCCGTATCGAGATTTCATATTTTACAAAAATATAACATTGCGATGTACGCAAGTTATTATTTTAGATATATTGATGTTGGCCAAAGCCATAAAGATTCCAAAAACACGGAGCCGAAACATGAACAATATCTCAGACCTTTTAAACCCGGACTGTATCAAACTCGAACTAACCGCCCGCAGCAGCAAAGAGCTTGCGATTAAAGAGCTCGTGCAGCTCCTCGCCGCCGCGGGGAAGCTGAACGCCTCGGACGACGCCGTGAGCCGCTACACCGACGATGTGATGGCGCGCGAAAAGATTTCGTCGACGGGCATAGGCAACGGCATCGCTATCCCTCACGTGCTCGTAGCGGAGGCGAAATCGATAACGATGGCCCTGGGCCGCAGCGCCAAGGGGGTGCCTTTCGAATCCGTCGACGGCAAGCCGGCCCACCTTATCTTCCTCATAATCGGCCCGCAGGGACAAAACAACGAGTACCTGAAAATTCTGAGCAAACTGTCGAGATACCTGAACGACCGCGGATTCTTTGAGGCGCTGATGAAGGTAGAGACCCCGGCGGAAGTGATAGACTTGGTCACGGAGAGGGAACGGTAATGAAAAGGGGCGCGGTCGTTTTCGTCCGCGTTTAATCTTAAATACCTGAAATTAAGGAGAGCGGCGCCATGCCAAACATAGTCGTTGTGGGAATCGTCCTTTTAGCCATTATCGCGCTGGTCATTTTCGCCTACATGAGCGCCGCCGTCAAGCTGTGGCTGCAGGCGATATTTTCCGGCTGTCCGGTCGGCCTCCTGAGCATCATCTTCATGCGTTTGCGCAAGGTGCCGCCGCAGGCGATGGTGGAGGCGAAGATTACGGCCGTGAAGGCCGGTATCGACCTGACTATCGACGACCTTGAGTCGCACTACCTGGCCGGCGGGAACGTGTTGCGCGTTGTGCAGGCGCTAATCGCGGCCGACAAAGCCAACATACCGTTACCGTTCAAGCGGGCGGCGGCCATAGACCTCGCGGGGCGCGACGTTTTGGACGCGGTGCAGATGAGCGTCAACCCAAAGGTGATAGAGACGCCCAAGGTGGCCGCCGTGGCCAAGGACGGCATACAGCTCATGGCGCTCACGCGGGTCACGGTACGCGCCAACATCGACCGGCTCGTGGGCGGCGCCGGCGAAGAGACCATCCTGGCCCGCGTAGGGGAAGGAATCGTCACAACCATCGGTTCCGCCGCCTCCCACAAGCAGGTGCTCGAAAACCCGGACTCCATATCCAAGCGCGTGCTCGAAAAGGGGCTGGACTCCGGCACGGCGTTTGAGATTCTGTCTATAGACATCGCCGACGTGGACGTCGGCAAGAACATCGGCGCGGAACTCGAAACCGACCGCGCCGAGGCCGACAAAAAAATCGCGCAGGCCAAAGCCGAGGAGCGCCGCGCAATGGCCATCGCCGCCGAACAGGAGATGAAAGCCAAAGTGCAGGAGATGCGGGCCAAAGTCGTGGAGGCCGAGGCGCAGGTGCCAATGGCCATGGCGGAGGCGTTCAGAAACGGAAACCTGGGAATCATGGACTACTACAAAATGAAGAACGTCGCGGCGGACACGCAGATGCGGGAGACTATCGGCGGAAGGCCGGCAACGCAGAACGACGGCAAGAACTGATTTCCGTTTAAACGAAAATCGCCGGCTTTTACTTACACAAACATTTAGGAAACGCTATGGATGACGACGGCATTAGCCCAATCATAAAATTAATCTTATTCCTGCTCTTTCTCGGCGGCGGGATAATGTTGGACGCCATCAAGAAAAATAAGATGAAGCGAGAGGAAGATGAGCTCGAACGGGAGGAGAACCCGCCCGCGGCAATGAATACGCGCCAATCAAACAATACGGGAATCAAAACGCGGCCCAACGCCGCGAAAAAAACGGCTAAGCAAAAAGTCGCCCAAACCGAAGACTCCGAATGGCTCATGTCCCTCGCCGACCGAAAACGCAGGGAGGCGGCTAAGGCCGCCGAGAAATCGCCAGTTTTCGAAAACGACACAACCATCGACGAACAGTTTGAATCGCCGACCCATTTCACGCTGTCCGCGCAGCAGGCGCGGGACGGATTCGTCCTGGCGGAGATATTGGGTCCGCCTGTCTCCCTGAAATAAAATAAGGTGACGGGAACCGCTTCCCCAAGAACGCCGACACATCGCGAGACAGCTTCAAATACAGATCTTGAGACAGCCTCCGTTTTATTCAACCACAAACGACGCCGACTCCAACACCTTCCCCGACCTCCTGTCCACGACCTCCACCCTCCAATTCCCCGCCGGTTCGTCCATCGTTGCCAAGTTGCGCTTGCTGTGGGTGCGCCAGTTGGGCGACTTTATCTCCAAAATTGACGTTTGTATGAGCTTCCCTTCGCGATACCAGCGGTGCATGACGGCCGCGCTGTCGACGGCGCCCACGGCGTGCGTGAAGTAGTAGACCGCGCCGGACTCCTTTGCGAACTTGTCCGCCACGCCCTTCGGCGCCCTGTTTTCCACAGCGGCGCAGACGGCTACCGCCGCGAGCCTGTAGCCCAAAGGCGCGTTGGGGTCGGGCCTCTTCTTCTTTGCGGTATCGGGCGGCGCGGCAACGGACATTTGCGCGGCGACGGGCGGCGGCGCGGCGGCCAACGCCGTTTTCACGGCGGGCGGCGCGGCAACATCGGCGGACGCAGCCTTAGCGGCGGAATCGGACTCGGCTATCAACCGGGCTACCACCGTATTGGGCGGCACATACCTCGCGTCCGGCAAGGGCACCGCCCTCCCGACAAACGGCGCCGCCACCGGGATGACCGTGTCTGCATTAGGGCTAAACATAACCGGATTCGCGTCGACAGCCTTTGCTTCGACGACCGGAACCTTTGCGTCGGCGACCGGAACCTTTGGACCCGCTGACACGGCGACAGCCGGCGCAACCGCCGCAGCCCCGGTATCACGCGCTACGGCCTTAGGAGCGCCCGCGGGCGCCAACACATTGAGGTCGGGCGGAACCGGCCTCGACTCCGATGCCGCGATAGGCTTTTCCGCCGGCTTGCCGTCGGCCACAACGACGAGAATGTCCCCGCCGCCCCGATGCGCCGGCGGCGCCATCGTCCTCGGCGCGCTCTTCCGGCTCGGCGCGACGGCGTTCTTCTCCGGTATCACCAACGAGGCGGTAAAAAAAGACACCACCGCCACTATGCCTATTATGACCACAAATTTTACGGTGTAACTCAAGCGTACCTCCAAAAGTCATTTAAGCCTTTAATGTCTTTAACAACTATATAAATATACAAAAAAGCAAACCGCATATCCAAAAATAATACAAGCCGCCGCACTTTTTATATAACGGGCGGATTAGCCGCGATGTATTTTAAAACCGTCGGTTATTCGGACGGCTCACGGCTAATATTTTTACTCTGACCACAAAGGATTGAATTATTATGAGCAAACACACCAAAAGAGTAGGCTTCGTCGGCTGGCGCGGCATGGTCGGCTCAGTGCTGATGGACAGAATACGCGCCGAAGGGGGCTTCGGCAAATACGAACCGGTCTTCTTCTCCACCTCCGACGCGGGCGGCAAAGGCCCATCCGTCGGCATAGACACCCCGCCGCTCAGGGACGCCCTAAGCATAAGCGAACTGAAGACGCTCGACATCATCGTCTCCTGCCAGGGCGGCGGCTACACAAACGAGATACACCCGAAGCTGCGCGCCGACGGCTTCAAAGGCATCTGGCTCGACGCCGCCTCCGCGCTGCGCATGAAGGATTCGTGCGTCATCGTCCTCGACCCGGTCAACCGCGACGTAATCGAAAAGGGCCTAAACTCCGGCGTCAGAGACTTCGCCGGCGGCAACTGCACGGTCAGCCTGATGCTCATGGCGCTAAGCGGCCTCTTCAAACACGGGCTAATCGAGTGGATATCAAGCATGACCTACCAGGCCGCCAGCGGCGCCGGCGCGAAGAACATGATTGAACTCGCCGCCCAAATGGCGCGCCTGACGACCGCCGCGTCAACGCTCCTGTCCAACCCGGCGTCGAGCGCGCTCGACATAGACCGCGCCGTCACCGCCGAACTGCGCGGAAACTCCATCCCCACCGCCAACTTCGGCGCCCCATTAGCCGCGTCGCTAATCCCGTGGATAGACAAACAGCACGAAGCCGGACAAACCCGCGAAGAGTGGAAAGGCGCCGCCGAAACCAACAAAATACTAAACACCACAAAAACAATCCCAGTCGACGGCGTCTGCGTCCGCGTAGGGGCCATGCGCTGCCACAGCCAGGGCCTCACGATAAAAATGACCAAAGACGCCCCGCTCGACGAGGTAACCGAAATCATCAAGTCCGCCAACGACTGGGTGAAAGTCGTGCCCAACGACAAAGAAAGCACAATAAAAAACCTGACCCCCGCGGCGGTCAGCGGAACGCTAAACGTCCCCATCGGACGCATACACAAAATGAACATCGGCCCCGAATACATAGCCGCGTTCACAGTAGGCGACCAACTGCTATGGGGCGCGGCGGAACCTGTCAGGAGAATGCTGGAAATAGCGCTGGAACAATGACGAGACGGGCGAAAACGGGCGAACACAGTTCGCCCCTGCAACATTGTCCAAACATCCCGCGACCGAATTTTTTATTTGACACCGGCACAGGCACCAATGTATATTATTAATTATATTATTAACGTCACTGTGGAGGTAAGAACATGAGCAAATTCACGGTAAACCTGACAGCCGTCAACCCAAAGGAAGAACACCGCAGCACCCCGCCGGTAGAGGCATTGGTCGATACGGGAGCGGAATTGTCCTGGCTGCCTAAGCAGTTGCTGTTAGACGCCGGAATAACCCCGCGCGGGAAAAAACGTTTCTCAACCGCCACCAAGCAAACAGTCGAGCGCGATTTCGGCTACGCGATACTCAAAGCCGAGGGCTACGCCACAAACGACGAAATCGTTTTCGCCGAAGCAAGCGACACGACGCTCTTGGGCGTAAGAACGCTTGAGGGTTTTAGCGTAATGGCAGACAATATCGGTCATCGCTTCGTAGCCACCGCCACCCTCGCGGTGTGACAGCCGCGCCGGTTTATATTAAAATCACAGGGAGAGGAAGGCCGTTATGTGCGACAAAACCGTATTAGACGAGGTTACAAGCCGGGTCTGCGCCGCCGCTAAGGAGGTGCTGGGGGACAAACTGGAGAAAGTCATCCTCTACGGCTCTTACGCCAGGGTGGACTTCAACGAGGAATCGGACGTTGACATCCTGGTAATTGCCCATATTCCGCAGAAAGATTGCTGTGAAACCGGTTCGAGAATCCGCGATTTTATATGGGAATATGAGTTAGAGCATGATATAATGATTAGCCCGCACGTTACGGGCAGCAAAATTTTTCATGGATTCATAGACATTTTGCCGTTTTACATGAATGTCGTAAAGGAAGGGATAGAACTATATGCAGCCTAACTACACCCCTAAGTATATTATTAACGTCACTTTAGACATAGAACTGTATGGGAATGCCCAAAAAACCTGAAAGATGTGGCTTAACCGATGGAAACACCAAAAAAAAGCGTTTACATAGAAACGACAATACCAAGCGTAATCACGTCTCGGCCAAGTCAACACCCTGAAACATTGTACCGGCAAACGGTTACTAAGTTCTTTTGGGAAAACGAGCGAAATAAATATGACCTGTTCATAAGCAACTATGTTGTGGAAGAATGCGAAAAAGGCGATCAAAACTCCGCGAATAAACGGTTGGATTTAATCAATGGAATTACGTATTTGGACATTGACGAGGGCGTAGAAACCCTTGCAAGGGAATATTACAGGCTTTTGAACATACCGACATCAGCCAAAACGGATAGTTTTCATTTGGCGCTATGTGTTCTAAATGACATTGATTTCATTTTAAGCTGGAATCTTAAACACTTTGGGCAAAGAAGTTTTTTGTTAATGCTTGAATATAATGTGAAACATGGGTTACATACCCCGGTATTGTGTACTCCGGGTGAACTGTTAAGTATAACTAACGCGTAATTTTGAAATAAAACAAAAGGAAAGGCATACAAAGATGGAAACAAAACGCTGGTCAGACCCTGACGACCCCGTCGAAGAAGTCTATCGTATCAGGCAAGAAATCATGGCTCAATTCGACGGGGATATTGATAAATATAATGCCTACCTGCGCGCTAAACGCCCCGCGTTTGAAGCAATGGGCGCAAAGTACGTTTCTCGCAGGAAAGACCGAAGCAGGTAAGAATATGAGGGTTTTAGCGTAATGGCGGACAATATCGGCCATCGCTTCGCCGCCACCACTATCCTGGCGGTGGGCGGAACTTTCAGCCGCTGACGCCAGACGAGATGAAGGCGCCGGAGCCGGAGGTGTTCGACAGGGTGGCGGGCGGAGAAGGGGAGGCTCAAAATAATTTGCTTTCCGGCGCGGAAAGTGATATATTAAAAGGAGGCAGTGAAATAAAACCACTACCATCCCATAGGTATCGCCAAGTGTTCCCAAACCGCCCCAAATAGCGTCAAAAAGCCACATATAGCAATATAATATAATTGACCGAGTTAACACATTTATATTTTAAACCGTTA
>JAITCM010000136.1 GCA_031283085.1 Chitinispirillales bacterium
ACGTTCTACCGAGCGCCGCACCCCTAACGGGGTGCGTCCTAAAAGCGATACGCTAACGTCAAAATCCAAAACACGCTTTTACTGCGAATGCCCATTCCCACCATAAACACTGAAGAGCCTAATTATTTGACTTTGATTTTGACTTTAAAGACTCCCTGTACCTCTCAATCCTCTCCTTAATATGCCTCTCATACCCAATCTCCCCCGGCGTATAAAACACCTGCCCTTTCAAATGTTCCGGCAGATACTGCTGCGCCACCCAGTGGTCCCTGTAAGCGTGCGGATACAGATACCCTTTCCCGTGCCCCAGTTCCTTGCTGTCCCGCGAGGCGTCCTTCAAATGGTTCGGCACGTCGTCCGAAGCGCTTTTCGCCACGGTGTTCAGCGCGTCGAAAAACGCCATCGACGAGTTGCTCTTGGGCGCCGTCGCGCAGTATATGCAGGCGTGCGACAGGTGGAACCGTCCTTCCGGCATCCCCACGTAGTCGAACGCCCGCGCGGCGTTTACGACGACTATAAGAGCGTTTGGGTCGGCCATCCCCACGTCCTCGCAGGCGAAGATGAGCATTCTGCGGAAGATGAAGCGCGGGTCTTCGCCGGCGTAGACCATCTTTGCCATCCAGTAAAGCGCGGCGTCGGGGTCGGAGCCGCGCAGGGACTTTATGAAGGCGCTTATCGTGTCGTAGTGGGCGTCGCCGTCGCGGTCGTAGAGGACGGCGCGTTGCTGGATTGACTCTTCCGCGATTGTCCGGGTGATTCTTATCACGCCGCCGTCGTCCTCCGGCGTCGTTTCCACGGCGAGTTCCAGCGCGTTGAGCACGCCGCGGGCGTCGCCGTTGGCCGTCTGTACGAGATGATTTAGGGCGTCGTCGTCAACAATGACGTTTTTGCTGCCGTAGCCGCGTTCTTTGTCGGAGAGCGCCTGTATCGCGATTGCCTTCAGGTCGGCCTCCGTCAATACCGTGAGTTGGAATATCCGCGAGCGGGAGACCAGCGCCTTGTTCACCTCGAAGTACGGGTTTTCGGTGGTCGCCCCGATGAGCGTGAGCGTGCCGTTTTCCACGTGGGGCAGGAGGGCGTCCTGTTGAGACTTGTTGAAGCGGTGCACTTCGTCGACGAAGAGCGTGGTGCGTTTTTGGTAGTGGGCGAGCGCCTTTTGGGCGTCGTCTATGGCTTCCCGGATTTCCTTGACGCCGGCGAGCACCGCGTTTATGGAGATGAAGTTTGCCTTGGTGGTATTTGCGATTATCCTGGCCAGCGTCGTTTTCCCTGTCCCCGGCGGGCCGTAGAAGATGACGCTGGAGAGCTGGTCTATCTGGATGGCGCGGCGCAGCAGGCGTCCGGGGCCTATGATGTGCTCCTGGCCGATGTACTCGTCGAGTGTGCGCGGGCGCATACGGTTGGCAAGTGGGGCGGAGCGGATAAGTACGGATTCGCGGTTTGGGTCGAAGAGATTCATAAAAGCCTTAACGTTAAAATCAAAGTCAAATTCATAACAAACATATAGACACTAAAATAATTTCAACTTTATGGTAAGCGGCAACCCCTCTTCCCTTAGGTTGTCCGCGGCTTTTCTTATTTCCGCTAATTGCTTTTGGAGTTTTTCCAAGTGGTCGCCCCAAAGTATCTTGTTGTTATCAACGCTGTCTACCATAGCGTTTGTTTGCGCTATGACTTTTTCGATTTTGGGTATGGCGGTGTCGATTTTTACAATTATGGTATTTAGGCCGTTTATCAGTTTGGGGGCGGCTACCGAGACGTCGGAGGTTAGCCTGGCCGTTTGTTCGATGAACCTTGCCGCGGAGTCGAGGCCGGAGTCCAGTCCGTCTTCCATGCCGCCGAGTCCGGTTAAGAGCGTGTAGACCAGTGTGTCGACAGTGTTGGCCACGTCGTTGAACGCCTGTACGAAAGAGCGCTTCCCGTCTTCGCCGTGTCGCAGCCGCTCGGTGATGTCCTTAAGTTCGGTGATTTTTGCGGCTAAGAGGTCCATGTACGCCACGGCCTCCGACGGCCCCATCTCAAAGTCGCCGTCGATTATCCGCCTTGTGTCGACGAGCGGGCCTTCCGGGTTGCCGACGCCAATCTCTATGAAGCGCTCGCCCATGACTCCCTTGACCTTGACCGCAACGCGGCTGGAGGCGCGTACGGGTATGGGTTTCGGCGACTGGACGTACACGAGCACCCGTCCGAGGCTGTCGTGGTCAAACCCGCTGATTTGCCCGACCAGCGTCCCCTTCATGCGGACGGGGTCTTCGAGCGCCAAACTGCCGACTTGGGGGAAACGCAGGGTTATGGTGTTTAGCGGGTTGCGGTCAAGCCAAATGAGGTAGCCATACACCCCGCCGACGAGGAGCAGTATCAGCAGCATCAGGATATAGCCAAGGCGCTTGTCGGTCATAAATCCGTTGATTTTTGTACGGTTGAAGTTTTTAGTCGGCGAACAGCGTGTGTTTTGCCAGCCACAACATCCTCCTGTTTTGTTATCCGTGATACCGCGAATTTTGTTACCCCAGAATATATATTAATTACCGCGAAGAAAGCAATTTTTAAGAATTTGATTCTTAAGATTTTGATTTTAATCTTTCAAATATTATTTTAAAGAGATTCTGACGCCTGTAGAGTATCTTTTGGGCTATTTTCACAAAATGGAACGGAAAAAATGAGTGACGCGACCGACATCCTTTACGAAGGCAAATCAAAACTCGTCTGCCGGGGCCGCGGCGAGTCCACCCTTCTCATCAAGTACAAAGATACCGCCACCGCGTTCAACGGCGAGAAAAAAGCCGAGCTTTCGGGCAAGGGCGTGTTAAACGCGGCTATCTCCAACCTGATTTACGCCTACCTTGAGGAAAACGGCGTAAAAACGCATTTGGTCAAAGTCGTCGACGAGACCTCCGTCATCGCGAAGAAGGCCGAGATTATCATGGTCGAGGTCATTGTAAGAAACGTAGCCGCCGGCGGATTTTCAAAGAAATACGGCGTTCCCGAAGGGGCGGAGCTGAAGAACATCGTATTGGAGTTCTGCCTGAAGAGCGACGAACTCGGCGACCCGATGATAAACGAGAGTCAGATTACCGCCATAGGGCTTGCCACAGACGACGAGCTCGGCTATATGGCCGGACAGGCCTTAAAGATTAACGGGTTGCTGCGCTCCCTGTTTGAAAAGACCGGCATCAGGCTGGTAGACTTCAAGTTAGAGTTCGGCAGATGCGGCGGCGGAATCATCCTCTGCGACGAAATTTCGCCGGATTCCTGCCGGTTGTGGGATATGGAGACGGACAAAAAATTAGACAAAGACCGCTTTCGCCGCGACTTGGGCGATGTGCTCGGCGGCTACAGGGATGTTTTGGCGAGGCTGCAAAATGTCCGATAGCCGCAAACCTGAATTAGTGTTGGTGCTTGACTTCGGCGGGCAATACAAAGAGCTTATCGCGCGGGCGGTGAGGGGGCTCTCCGTTTATTCGGAGATACGTCCCGGCAATATGTCAGCCGATGAGATTAAGCGGCTTTCCCCCATCGGTATCATCCTGACCGGCGGCCCCAGCAGCGTGTACCTGCCCGGTTCGCCGATGTGCGACCCCGCGATATTTGAACTGGGCATTCCGGTCTTGGGCATCTGTTACGGAATGCACCTTATGTGCCATGTTCTCGGCGGCGAGGTCGCGGCTGGCGGCGCGGGCGAGTACGGGCGCGTCACGGTAACGCCGGAAAGCCCGGCCTCAGCGTTATTTCACGAAACGCGAGGCAAACCATTCGCCGCGCTTATGAGCCACCGCGACGTCGTGTCGCGCCTGCCTTTCGGATTTCGCCGAACGGCCTCCACGGCGGTTTGCGCCGCGGCTTGCGAAAACGCGGAGAAGAAGCTCTACGCCGTGCAGTTCCACCCGGAAACAAAGCACACCGACGGCGGGCGCGAGATATTTCAGCGCTTCCTGTACGGCGTCTGCGGCGCGGCCGGCGATTACAGGCTGGATGATTATATTGATACGCAGATACGCTTTATCCGCCAAACGGTTAGCGAGAACAATGTGCTGTTGGCGCTGTCCGGCGGCGTCGATTCCTCCGTTTGCGCCAGCCTGCTGAGCCGCGCCGTGCCGAATCAGCTCGTCTGCCTGTTTGTCGACCACGGCTTTATGCGGCTGAACGAGGGCGACGAGATTGAGCGCGTCTTCTCAAAGCGTAAACTGCGCTTCATCCGCGTCAACGCGAAGGAGCGCTTCCTCAAACGGCTTGACGGTGCGGCCGAACCCGAAACGAAGCGGAAACTGATAGGCGAGGAGTTTGTCCGCGTGTTCGAGGAGGAGTCCGCCAAGCTGGGAGACATCCCGTTCCTGGCGCAGGGGACGATATACCCTGACATCGTAGAGTCCGGCGGGAGTTACGGGGCGACTATCAAGAGCCATCACAACGTGGGAGGCTTACCCAAAAACCTGAAATTCACCGGTGTCGTGGAGCCGCTCTCCGGCCTGTTCAAGGACGAAGTCCGCGTACTCGGTGGAAAGCTTGGATTGCCGGCATTCCTGGTCAACCGCCAGCCGTTCCCCGGTCCGGGGCTCGCCATTAGAATCGTGGGCGGGGTCACGGAGGAAAAACTGAGCGTCCTGCGCAAAGCCGACGCGATTTTACGTGAGGAACTCGACGGAGCCAGGAACAGGCCGGATCAATATTTCGCCGTGCTGACCGACACCCGCTCGGTGGGCGTCAAGGGCGACGAGAGGACATACAGCCCCGTAATAGCGATTCGTGCCGTAATAACGGGCGATTTTATGACGTGCGACTACGCCCCGATTCCGCACAAAACACTGGGGCGCGTGTCGTCAAGAATCACAGGCGAAATCCCGTCCGTCAGCCGAGTGGTCTACGACATTACGTCGAAACCGCCGGCTACCGTGGAGTGGGAGTGATTGGGCATTAACAGAATCACATTACCGTACACCTCAAATAACACAGGAAATGCCGGACAGTGGCCACGACAAAGAACAAAAAAGCCAAAAACGCCAAAAACGCTGAAGGGCAAGACCAACTGCACGACGAAGGCTACAAGGCCATACTGTCCAACGTGGCCAACTTCCTGCACCTCCTGAAGAAATACTTCGTCGCGTCGTGGACAGCCGACGTCTCCGCCGCCGACATAACACGAGTGGAAAAAAGCTATATTACCAAAGAATACAGGCGCGTGGATTCCGACCTGATATACAAGCTGAGGAAAGGCGACACCGATGTATATTTTTATGTGTTGCTCGAGTTACAGTCAAAAGTCGACTATACTATGCCGTTCAGACTGTTGAGGTACATGGTAGAGTTACAAAACGACATCTTCAAAAACACCCCTAAAAAAGTAAGGCAACGCAAGGATTTCCGACTTCCTGCTATCGTGCCGATAGTTCTGTATGACGGAAACAGTCCTTGGACGGCGGTCAGGTCGTTTAAGGAATATACGAAGAACTCTGATATTTTCGGCAACAATATCATAGATTTCGAATATCCGGTACTCGATCTAAACCGGATGGCCGACAGCGAAATATTGCCGGTGGGGAAATTGTTGGACGCGGTCTTTTCGCTAGCCAAGATGCGGTTTGAGAAGAAGCTGTCGCCGAAAAGAGTGACGGCTTGGTTGGCGGAACAAGCGCCGTACTTGTCCAAAGACGATATCTCAGAGTTAGCTAACTGGATGACACTCGCTCTTAAAGCGCCTCCGGAAATAAATAAATTGTTTGAAGACACATTAAAGAAAGGAGATTTGGTTACCATGAAAACAGGGTTTGAGTTGTGGGCCGACGAGTATAGAGGAGCATGCGTACTCGAGGGTAAGCGCGAGGAGGCATTAGAAATCGCGAACGCCATGAAAGCCGCCGGCATGGATGTGGATATCATAGCGAAATTAACCAAACTTACGGTTGACGAAATCATTCTATTGTGAGACAAGTGCCAGGGGCGGCGACCTGACCGCCAGCCCACCCCTACACCCACACTCGCAAGGCGAAAGCGGGGGAGACTCACGATTCAGTCGTATCGTGCGTTCGGTATGATATGTCCCGTGCTTATTGCCGTCGGCATCAATAAGCACGAGCCATACGGGGCCTCGTGTTAATCACAAAGAGAGTCCCACCTGGAACTATTATCAGTTCTTCTGTATTCATCCGCGTGACTACCGGAATTGCCGTCATTGTCAGGATCAATTTTGCATTGCTTCGTATTGATGGCAGTTCCGAGATCGAAACTGTCAACACGGCCATAGTTGTTGACCATTTTATTGAGAACAGAGAGCATTTTAGCGGTATTCGCCTTAGTTTTGGCGGAATTCTCTAACGATTAGCATACCTAAACGCCTCCCTGATAGCAACCAAATTTTTCTCGACCAGCGCCGCGGCCCTGTCAAATTTGCTTTTGATTGCGTCGTCAAGCGCCGCCGTGGTGCCGGAGGCCACTATCTTTGACTTTCCGCTGAAACGCTCCTCCACCGCCGTCAACAGCGAGTCCAAGTCAACCAGGCCGGGCGCAAGGCCGCACAGGGCGCCGAGCATCGTCATGTTTGTGGCCAAGTCGGTTCCGGCAAAATCCACCGCCAGCTTCGTTGCCGGAACGTAGACCGCCCGCGCTCCCATTTTGTCAATCTCCGCCATATCTTTATCATTGATTACAGGCTCTTCCGAGTTGACGACGACCAATCCGCCGTTCCGCAATCCGGAATAGAACGGTATCGAGTGCGACTTACCAGCGGTTATCACCTGCGGGGCGAATACCGCTATGACGTCGGGGTACATGACCTCGCCCCGGTCGTATATGGGTTCATCCGATATCCGCACATAGCTCTCCGTGGGCGCAAGGCGTTTCTCCGCGCCGAAGAACGGGTTGACGACGGCGTACTTGCCGGTGTGTACCACCGCGGTGCCCAGGATGTGGGCGGCGGTGACTACGCCCTGGCCGCCTAAGCCGGCCATCCTTATGTCGATATTAACTTGTTTCATATCAAACCTTAAAAAGTCAAAATCAAAATCTTAAAAATAATATTATGAGGACGGGGCTCCGCCCCGTAACGCCCCGCTACCAAAGCCCCCCCTGTTGTCCCCCCATTATTGTAAAATATATAGCCGGAAAAAGCACCCGTCTATATATTTTACGGGGGGACGTTTTAAAACAAGCGCCGCTTTGCGTCGCGGTACTTCAACACATATTCTCCCCAAGCCCACGCAAATACTCCCCCGCCGCCTCAGTAACGTATTCTTCGTATTGATAATAACTCTTCTCCGCCTCTTTCGCCGTCTCTATCGTTTTATTCGTCTGGAATTTCATGTTCGTCGGGCAAGGTGTGTAAGCCTGCACGTATGTGGGGCCGATTTCCCGCGCGACAAGCACCGCCCGCCTTATTGCCGCTCCGAGTTTTTTGGGGCTTGCCACCGTAACACGAACCGCGTAGACGATGCCCGCCGTTTTGGCCATCTCAAAAACCGGTATCTTGCCGAATTTTTTTCCCATGGGTGCCATGTTCAGCACCCGCCCCTTCACCGTCATCCCGCTCTCCTGGCCGCCGGTGTTGCCGTATACCTCGTTGTCGAGCATCACGGTGGCGATCTTCTCGCCGCGAAACCATGAGTGCAGCGTATAGTCCAAACCGATGTCCGCCACGCCGCCGTCGCCGACCATCACCAGGACGTCTTTATTCTTGCCGGGATGACGCAGTGTGAGCATTCTTTTAAGGCCGGATGCCACGGAGTTCTGGTTGCCGAAAGCGGTGCAGGAGTAGTTGAGGTTGGACTGGGAGAGGGCGAAGTAGGCGCAGCCGGGGGTGCCTATGACGATGGTATCTTCAGGGGAGGGGAGCGACGCCAGTCCGAGTCGGATGCCGAGTGCCACGCCGCAACCGGCGCAGTGCGGGTGCGGTTCGGTAATCTCCTTGAATGTGCCGAGGTCGTCTACGGACGTTTGTTTCCAGTAGGGGCCGTTGGCGTGGAGCGCCTTGTACTCCGGTGTTAGGATGTCTAAAAATTCTTTTGTTGGGGTTATTGCGTTTATTGACATTTTTGTTCCTAAATAAATAAATAAATAAAAGATTAAAATCAAAATAAAAGGATAAATTCAAAGTCTTAAAAGTCAAATACTATTTTAAAGGGAGGGCTACGCCCTCCCTCGCTCCATAAAAAAGGGCTTTGCCCATTTTTATGGAGCTACCCACCCTACGGGGGGATAAATCCCCCCCGTCACGCCCCCCGTAAACATGCGCCGCTTTGCGGCGCGGTACGTCAACATCAACATTTATTATTGATAACTTTTTTTATCTCATCAACAATAACTTCGCTGGGCATCGCCATACCGCCGAAAACACGTGGGCCGGCTAAAACCCTGTCGTTATTGTTAAGCGACGCCTTAACTTCCCTTGCCAGCCATCCCCCCGCGTTGAACTCCGGTACTACTATCAACTTGGCCATTTCTGTCGCCATGATGATTTCTCTTGTTGGGAACGGGCGGACGGATTTTACTTTTATCAATCCCACGGTTATTCCCTCACGTTCCAAAATTCTTATTGCTTCGCGGCTTTGCGACGCGGCTGTGCCGGAGGCTATTATCATTATCTCGGCGTTGGGATTGGATATTTCTATCAATCCGCCCATGTATTTATTGATATGCTTTCTCGCCCGCTCCGCCGCGGCCAATATCTCCTGGTGCCAGCTTGCGCTGGCGGCATAGGAGGTGAAGTTGCTTTTGTTCATCAGCGGGTCTCTGGTTTGGCGCACGGGGGGGTGTTCCATGTCAAACGGCTGTATCGGCGCTATGTCAGGGGAATAGGCGGGCAATTTGACGTCGTCCGGCGGCAGCATTACCACCTCGCGGGTATGCGTTACAAAGAAACCGTCGGCGAAGACGCCGACCGGCAAATGCACCTCCGGCTGCTCGGCTATCGCGTAGCCGGCTAATATCATATCGAAGAAATCCTGCGCGTTCTCGGCGTGGAACATGAGCATTCCAGTATCCAACAGGAACGCCATCTCAATATTCTCCGGCTGTATGGACGGCGGCAACGCGACGCCTCGGCACATGAAAGCGCAGACTATGGGCTGACGCGAGCCAGCCCACACGGGGAACATCTCCATTGCCCGCAACGTTCCGGGGCCGCTTGTGGCCGTGAAGACGCGCCCGCCCCCAAGCGCGGCCCCGTGAACCGCCGCCATTACCGCGAACTCGTTCTCGGCGCGGTAGTAGTCGCGCACATAACCCTGCGCGTAGAGGTCGCCGATGAGGTGCATACTCTCGCTCTGCGGGGTAATGGGGTACGCGATGGACATATCAATATTTGCCCGCTTCACCGCCTCGGACACGGCCTCGCTGCCGGTAATGAAAGCGCGGGCGCGGGGGGCGCGGAGAAGCAGTTCGTCGGCGCTTACCGTACGTTGAGACGGGGCACTAATCGTATTATCTGTATTAATGTTTACCATATCGCTCGTCATTGCCGCAAGGCAATCTCCTTGATATTCGCACAGACCTTATTATCGTTTTTCATTACGAATCAATCCTCCGCAACAATATACATAAATATACATCGGCGCGGCAAGGGTTACAAAAAGTTTACCAAAAAAAAACTTGCGCCATCGCGCGGCGTCTATTATATTATTGAAAAAACCAATTAAATGTTGCGCCGTTTTAGAATTATGGATTGCCTTACGGCGAGATAAACAAGCTGCTTCGCTTCGCTCGCAATGACGTCATTGCCTTGCGGCGAGATAAACAAGTTGCGAGGCGCGAAGCGCCGAAGCAATCCAGAGAGATAGGTGCAATATTTGATTGTTGGAGGTATATTTGATTATGGCCGACAGAACGATAATATCATTCGACTACGCGATAAAGCACATTCTTCGCGATAAAGCCAACTTCAACATCCTGAGCGGCTTCCTCACGGAACTGCTGGGACGTAAGGTTACCGTATTGGAGATTCTTGAGAGCGAGGGCAACAGAGACGACCCGACCTCCAAGACCAACCGCGTAGACCTGAAAGCCGAAATCGCCGGGGGCGAAATCGCCATCTTCGAGATACAGTTCGCCGACCAGTACGACTTCTTCGGCAAGATGCTCTTCAACGTAAG
>JAITCM010000058.1 GCA_031283085.1 Chitinispirillales bacterium
GCCGGGCCATAGCCTCTTCTAACTTCGCCATATTATCCGCCATATCACCCTCCTTTTCTATACCCAAAATCCCAGACCCCGCGCCGCAATACCGTTATAAATATAATAAAATCCCCGCCCATGAAGCAAAATTTCACCGCCACCAGGCAAAAAAATTCACAAACCCCGGCAACGGGCAATTTTTTTTGCGTTCGTGAAAAATTTTACAAATCCCTAAAGCCGCGTAAATTTCCCACCGATATAATCAATGTGAGCCTTATAGCGGACAGCTTTAATGTCTACCGCGTTTCTTAAAAAAGAATGGAGGTATATCGTTACAATATTGAACAGCGCCGTATGGCGGGGCAATCTTTGTCCACCCGCTTCGCGCTGGGAAATGCCGAATTTTCGCGGTAAAAATAACGAATGGCGCTACTGTGCAAGGGCGGCCGCAAGCGGTTGCTTTGCCGTTTTCGCACACAAAAATCCCTCAAGACCCCCAAAAAAAGTCCCGATAAACGGAATGTAGGCGGGACGGGCGGCAAGGGAGTTGCCTCTTATGTCCCCCCTGTTGTACGGCGGGCGACAATGAGGCCGCTCGCATCTTTCCACCAAAACAAGGAGGGTCTTATGCGTATCAACCACAACCTCACAGCCATCAACACCCACCGCCAGATGGGCATCAGCGAGCTTGACGGCTCGAAATCGATGGAAAAACTGTCCAGCGGATTCCGCATCAACCGCGCCGGCGACGACGCCGCGGGGCTTGCGATCTCCGAAAAAATGAGAGGCCAGGTCAGAGGGTTGGCCATGGCGTCCAAGAATTCTTCCGACACCATATCATTAATACAGACCGCCGAGGGCGCGCTGGCGGAGACGCATTCCATCCTGCAGAGGATGCGCGAGCTCTCCGTACAGTCCGCTAACGACACAAACACCGACGCCGACAGGGCTGAGCTGCACGCCGAGGTAAAGCAGCTGAAGGCCGAGATTGACAGAATCGGAAATACCACCGAGTTCAACACTAAGAAGTTGCTCGAAGGCAGCGCGACGGGCGTGCGCGACGAGATTAAGGGAACGCTTAGGGTGAACAACAACAGCAGCGTGGTGATAGACGCCAATAAGGAGAAAGCGATGTACGGCAGCATAGCCAACGACAAGAGCTGGGCCTTCGACGGGGCGTATATGCTGATAAAGACGAACCAGACGCACGACGGCGGCGGGGCCAGCGTGTTTAGGGCGGACGACTTCAGCCTGGTGGGGCCGGACGGGGCGGTTTACAAGTTTAAGGCTTACACGCCGGACACCAAGGTGCTTGCCAACGGGCTGGAGGCGGGGACAATCATCGCGGAGGGCGGGGAGATAAAGAACATCGCTACGGCGGGAACGATTGGCGGCGCAAATCTGGTTCTCGGAGCGACGCTTACGGAGAAGGAGCTCTCTTTGGTCAAGTCCGGCAGCGTTCTGGCTTCGGGAACAACCTTTACGTTAAAGGACGGCGGAACACTGGACGTCGTTAGCGCCGCCAGCGGCGTTACGTCAATAACGAGCAACGGCGGCGTCCTTACTTTGGCCGGCAGCGGCGTGACGGTCGAAGCGGGAAAAAGCGTTACCTTAGACGACGGCACGGTGATTAAGAACCACGGCGGCGGGAAGGTCAGCGTGGAGAGCGGCAGCCTCACGACCAACGGCGACATGGACAGCAGCGTCGTTGACGCTTTCAACATTGCCGCCCAAAGCACATTAGCCGCGGCTTCGGAGACCGTCCGAAACGACATCGACATCGTCCTGTCCTCCAACATCGCCATCAACGGCGCCGGCGTTATCGACAAGAACGTTACTATCGGCAACAGCGTCAATCTCACGAACGCGGAGATTACCGAACTCAAAGAGGGAAGCGTCTTGGCCAAGGGCAGCACCATAGAGATGCTCCAGAGCGGCGTCACCTCCATAAAGATTGAGGTGAAGGGCAAAGAGGTTGAGGTAACCTACGACGCCGGCAACGGCATCCTCACGGTGGGCGGCGAGATGGTCGCGGCAGGCAAGAGCATAACGCTCGAGGACGGCACGGTTCTCACGCACAGCTCGACGCTCGCCGCCCCGAACAAGCCTAACGGGAAAATATTCGTCGAGCAAGGCAGCATCCAGCTCGCTATGGACATCGCGAAAACCGGCATAGCCAACGTCGCGTCATACACCATAGCGAAAGACAGCACTTTAGCCGCCGGATCGGCAATCGCGGACAAAACAAAACTGATGGCCGGCACTGTAATAAACAACGCCGGCAAAGTCTACTCCGGCAGCGTGACCTTAGCCGCCGAGGGCAAGTCCATCCAGTTCTCCGCCAACAGCGGAAACTCCTTAGACGCCCGCTACTACGATGTGGCCGTAGGCGACAGCTTCACCTACATATTCTCCCGCTACGACGCCGCGGCATCGAACCTGGCGGATTCGCTGATGTCGCAGATCGGCGCCAACAGCGGCCAGACGGCGTTCCTGTCGATAAACGACATGCGTTGCAAGGCGCTGGGCGTGGCCGACGTGGACATTAGCTCAAAGTGGGGCGCCGCGACGGCGATTGAGACCGTGAACAACGCCCTGCAGAAGGTTTCGCACCAGCGCAGCCTGCTCGGCGCGTTGCAGAACAGGCTTGAGCACACGATAAAGAACCTCGACACCGCGGCGGAGAATTTGCAGGCCGCCGAGAGCCGCATCCGCGACGTAGACATGGCGAAAGAAGTGATGGAGTTCACGCGGACGAACATCCTGCAGCAGGCGTCGCAGGCAATGTTGGCCCAGGCGAACCAGCAGCCGCAGAGCGTCCTCCAGTTGTTGAGGTAACCGGTGTTTCGTAGGGGCGACCGTCCCCGGCCGCCCCTTTAATTCTTAAACCCCGCGTTCTTCAACCCGGATATTTCCCTCGGCGTCAATTCCCTGTATTCCCCAGCCGTCATGTTCCCCAGTCTCACAGACCCGAAAGCGGTGCGGCGCAGGCGCCTTACTTCTTGGTTTATGCCCTCAAGCATTCTCCTGATTTGCCGGTTCTTCCCCTCAAACAGCGCTATCTCGTACCAGTATTGACCGGGCTTGACGTCCACGGCGTCGACGGAAGCGGCGTGCAGCAACTGACCCTCCGACTCCACTCCGTCTAAAAGTTTAGAAATATCCGCCCTGTCAAGCGGGCGCGATGTCCTCACCATGTAGATTTTCTTTATCCGGAAGCGCGGGTGCGTTAGGGCGTGGATGAGGTCGCCGTCGCTGGTCAGCAATAACAGGCCTTCCGAAAGGTAATCAAGGCGGCCCACGTATTTGAGGAGCCCGGCGTCGAGGCCATCGCGCCGCAGCGCCTCGTATATCGTCAGCCGGCCCTCCGGGTCGCTGTTGGTCACCATCACCTCACGCGGCTTGCAGTAGGCGTAGTATTCCAATTTGCGGATGAGGCGGAGTTGCTTGCCCCTGTATTCCACTTTATCAACGGCCGGATTGACTTTGGTGCCGAGTTCGGTCACCTTTTGGCCGTTGAGATATATGTGGCCGCCTTCCACCAACTCGTCGCACTTGCGGCGGGCGCCTAAGCCGCATTGGGACAGGTAGCGGTTTATGCGAATGCTGTCGTTGTTCATTTCCGGTTCTATCCTTTATTCTATTATCTCTTCTAATGAGTTTGATTTTAATGATTTTGATTTTTATTCTTTAACTTTACACTCCGCCCGACAAACAAAAAAATTCCCGAAATCGTCCAGCCCGTCCGCACCGTCACACAAAACCGCCGCGAACTCCGACGGTTTACAGGCCGAACCCGATACCAGTGACAGGACGGCCTCCCAACAGGATGACCCCGCGCCGTCGCTAATAAAATCCGCCGACTGTACCCCGGAACCCACCGCCGCGCTAATGATTCCGGGACGGATGTCTTTAGATACCGCCCGTCCGTCTTTCTCTTTGTTGATGATGATTTCCGGTTTGCCCAATAATCTATCAACCATTTTCCGCATATCATTTGTCGATAATTCCCGCGGGGGATATATTATGTATTTCGCGGCGGTGATTTGAGCGGTAAGGCTTGATGCGCCGACCGACCGCGCGCACGACTTGACACGCAGGCCATCCGGCAACCAGCGGTTGACACGCAGAGGGTCGTCATCCAACGGCGATGTCGTCTCAATATCAAAGGCCTCGTTCAGACCCGTGGCGCCGAACGGCAACGGAGGACCGAATGAGACTTTGGGGTGCGGATTGAAGCCCTGCGAAAAAGCCAGCGGAAATCCGGCGGCAATCATGGCGCGGTGGAAGACGGAGACCATGTCCATGTGTCCCAAAAAGCGCAACCGGGTCATTTTCTCATAGAAGAAACGGTACTTAGTCTGTAGCGTGGACGCAGAGGCCGGCTCCTTGACAACGCGCGGGCGGCGGCCGTAAGATGCCGATTCTTCCGTTGTTGTTTTTGTCGATACGCAATTTGTTGATACATCCGACAATTTTTTCGTTGACGCACCGGCAGAATTTCCCGTCAATACGCCTGATGATTTTTCTGTCAATACATCCGATGATTCTTCCGCTGATACATCCGCCAACTTCGTAGACACCCGCCCGTCGCAAGCCCCGCAATCCACGCACCCGCCGGTACGGCAATCCGGCGTTGTCTCCTCTTTAAACGCACGCTCTCGCTCCCTCTTCAGAAAATCAACGCCCACGCCCACGGACACCGCCGACCACGGCAATATTTCCCCTATGTCAATCGGCCCCGTATACTGTTCCAAATCAACCACTGCCCCGCTCGCCGCCTCCATCCACAAGTTCAAATTGAACATCTCGTCCCACCCGTCAAACCTCGCGCCGGCTTTCCACGCCGCCATAACGACCTCGCCGACGCGGCGGTCACCGCGAGCCATCGCCGTCTCCAAGAACGCCATCCGGCCGTCGCGGTACGACACTTTGACATTCTTCTTATCGCGCAGGCAACCCTTTATAAAGCGCCCCCTGTCGTCGAGAACACTTATCGGCTCCATCCCCTCCCACTGAAACGGCGTGTTGGCTTTGGGAGAGAACGGCGAGACCGCGACGTGCAACGCGAGCTTCGGCGACCGCGCCCGCATCATGCCGGAGACAGTCTTCGCCATATCGACTATCGCCCGCAAATCCTCCTCCGTCTCCGTGGGCAGGCCAACCATGAAGTACAGCTTGATGGTCTGCGCGTTGCGTTCCAACAGCCGCTTGACGGTATCAAACACCGCCTCGTCGGAAAAATCTTTGTTGATAACACGGCGCAGGCGTTGACTGCCGGCCTCCGGCGCTATGGTGAACGAGGTTATCGGCGTCACCGCGCCAAGTTCGGCAAGCTGCTCGCCGGTCAAAGCGTCGATACGCGTCGACGGCAGCGACACTTTTAGGCGGTGCGCCTGTTTGACGGCGCGTATGGAACCCAAGAGCGCGTTAATCCCGGAGTAATCCGCCGTAGACAGGCTAAGCAGCCCCACGTCCCTCCACCCCGTACAGCGCACACCGCCCTCAATCTGCCTCCTGACCGCCGCGACATCCTTCTCCCGCACCGGCCTGTAGTACATACCCGCGCTGCAAAAGCGGCACCCGCGAGCACAGCCGCGCATCACCTCCGCCGCGAGACGGTGGTGAACCACCTCCATCAGCGGAACTATCGGGGAGGACGGGATATGCCTCTCCTCAAACGCGGCGATACGAGCCGGTCTAATGGGTTTTTTTCCATCCATATCGGGAACGACGAATACCCCTTCGCTTTTGTATTGATACATAGACGGAACGTAAAATCCGCTTATTTCGGCGACGTCGGAAAGTATGGCCGCGCGGGGAGAATTAAGCCTGTTCATTCCACCGCCCCCGTTGATTTCCTTGTGCTTCTCTATAATCGAACAAAACTCAAGCACCGCATCCTCACCGTCCCCAATGAGAAATGCGTCGACAAACGGCGCAAGCGGCTCAGGATTGTTCATACATGGCCCGCCGGCTATAATCAACGGGTCGTAATCACCCCTGTCAGCCGATAAAACTTTCAAACCGGCCAAATCGATCATGTTGACCAAATTCGTGTACTGAAGCTCGTACTGTACGGAAAACCCTATCCAGTCGGCCTCCCTGACCGGCGAAAAATACTCAAGCGTGAAGAGCGGCAGCCCGACCGACCGCATCACCTTTTCGGCGTCAACCCACGGATGAAAGCACCGCGAAAGCGCCCACCTGCCGGAAGAGTTCACCGCATGGTAGAGTATCTGCAGACCTTGATTGGACATACCGATTTCGTATAAATCAGGGAAGCAACAACACCCGTGAACGGCGACCGCGCCCAAATCCTTACGGACGGCGTTCAACTCGCCGCCGGCGTAGCGCAGAGGCTTTTCCACACGCGGCAGGAAGTTTTTCTGTATGTCTGCAGCCAGGTTTGTCATTTTCATTATGAAGTCAATGTTTCTTTTTAAGCCAACGTAAGATAACAAAATACAAAATAATATATGTAACCGAGCTAACACATTTTTAATTTAAGCCGTTATAATTTATCGAAACATATAAACAGGAGGTTTTCGGTATGAAGAGCCAAAAAAGTTGGCTTTCCCCCGCGCAATATAGTATATTGTTATTAGAATACCCTAACAATAACAGGAATCGCCAAATATGGCCGCGACAGATAACGGCGCACCCCAGGGCCAAGACGCCGGGGACAGGGAGCGGAACCAAAAGCACGACGAGGGCTACAAGTCCGTATTGTCCGACAAGAACAATTTCCTGCACTTTTTGAAGAAATACATCGCCGAACCCTGGACAACCGGCATCGCCGCCAGCGATTTGG